>NZ_JAQOSO010000003.1 GCF_030068505.1 Roseofilum capinflatum BLCC-M114 | reverse complement strand
ATCCCTCTCCCACGGGAGAGGGACTTTTTCTCCCCTTCTCCCGTGGGAGAAGGGGCTGGGGGATGAGGGCACAAGTTTCTGGGTTTCCCTCTCCCTATATCCCTCTCCCACGGGAGAGGGACTTTTTCTCCCCTTCTCCCGTGGGAGAAGGGGTTGGGGGATGAGGGCGACAGATTTCTGGGGTTTCCCCATTCCCCCATTCCCCTAGTTTTCTTGGTCTTTTTTGCCGAGGCGGTTGAGGTTTTCTAGGTATTTTTCATAGGCTCTTTTGACGACTTCTTCTGGGTCGTCTTCTGCTTCTTCGGCATCATCGAGGCCCATTTGGCTGAGGTCGTTTTCGATGTTTTCTTCGACGTTGGGATGGGTTTTGCACCAGGCTTTGATTTTGGTGGCTAGGGTTTCGATGCTGTCCGTGGGTTGGAGGTCTAAGCCTTGAATTTGGTTTAAAAATTCGGGTTCGTAGTAGTCGAATAGGTCGGTGAAGGCTTTGACAATGGCTTCGGGGGTGGCGTGTTCGGGGATGGACATGGTGCGTAAGGCCTCTTCTATCTGTTGGGTGGTTAGGGTGAGGGGGTGGGTTTCGCCGATGAGGGTGAACCCTGACCAGGATTCCGGTTTGGGAAACCGGATTTTGGTGTTGAGCATAGCATGACGGAGGGCGGCGGCGCGGTTTTTGCCGTTGGCTAGGTTTTGGTAAAATTCCGTCATTAGGACTTTGGCGGCGGGTGCGCCGATGTTCCAGAGGGAGACGACGAGACTGGGAACTCCGGCGAGAATGAAACAGCGCGATAGGCCGATAATGCCATCGCCGGTAATTTTACCTTTGCCGGTGCTACAGGCACTGAGGACAACAATCTCGGCGTTGAGTTTGTGGTCGAGAATTTCGGCGGCATTGAGAGCGCCATCACTGTCGGCATCGGGAGCTAGGACAATGGTTCCGGGAATGTCGCCGAGGTTGGTGTCTTCGGGTTGGTATTCGTCGAGGAGTCCGTGGGCGAAGATATGGACGATGCGGGTTTGCAGCATTTGGTTAATGACTGCGACTTTGGTGGCGCTGTCGCCCATGATGGGCAGGGTGTCGAGAATCGTGGCAATGGTTTGGGCGGCTTCCTGCATATACTCGTAGGAGCGCAGTTTGTAGGGGTCTTGTTGGAATTTGGGGTGCAGGGTGGGTTCGGCGACGACGAGGGCTTTTTTCTGGGTTCGGTGCAGGCGCTGCTGTTGGGCGTGGGTGGTCTCTAGGACTTGGATAGAGGGAGCGGTGAGGGGGGTATGGTCTTCGATCAGATAGCGCCCTTGGGGGTTCTGTAAGGCCGCGAAGGGAACCAAATAGAGGGCATAGTGGGGAATGAAGATGATGCGGTCTTCGGGGTCGGTGGGCAGGCGATCGGTAATGGGGGCGATGAGGATATTGTAGAGGTATTGCAGCCAGGGAAAGTGACCGTTGCGGGGTTTTTCTTCCGGGTTGAGTTTGAGGAGTTGGTTGTCGTTGTCTTTTTCGGTGATGCCGATGGAGACTCGCGCCCGGAGAATTAGGGTTTCTAGGTTTTTGAGGTCGGATTCAGCGATGGGGGAGCGGCGAAACTCGATGTTGCCGGTGGGTTGGATCACCCAGATATAGAGTTCTTCAAAAACAATGGAGTATTCGACGAGGGTGGCGTTTTGGGTTTGGGCAACTTGGCGAATTTGAGGGGCGCTGATGTAAGGGTTGCTCTCTTCGGGGAAGCGCTGTCTGAGCAGGTTGATAAAGGCACGGGTGCGCCCCCGTTCGGAGATTTCTAGTGCTTCTATGGGTTTATCTTGGGCAATGAGGACTTGTTGCAGAAGTCGATAAGAGTTTCGTTGGGTTTCAAAGATGGAGATTTGATGACTGTCTTGTAAATCAGATCGCAAAGTCTCACAAACTTCTACTGCTTTTCGTAGAGTTTTTTCTGCCAAATCTACGAGCTGTGGAATTTGCCGGAGACTATCACCAAGATTATTTAGAGATTTCCATTCTCCCTGGCGATCGCCGATTTCCCTGGCTATCGTTAAATGCTGCTGGTGGAAGTCGATCGCTCTTTGGTATTGCCCTAATAAATAGTAGGCATTGCCCAGACTTCCCAGGGAATTAGCCTCTCCCTGGCGATTTCCTATTTCCCTGGCTATCTTTAAAAGCTGCTCGTAGAAGGTGATCGCTCTTTGGTATTGTCCTAATGAATCGTAGGCATTGCCCAGACTTCCCAGGGAATTAGCCTCTCCCTGGCGATTTCCTATTTCCCTTTCTATGGTTAAAGACTTCTCTTGGAAGTCGATCGCTTTTTGGTATTGCCCTAATGATTGGTAGGCAAGGCCCAGATTTCCCAGGGAAGCTGCCTCTCCCTGGCGATATCCTATTTCCCTAGCTATGGTTAAAGACTTCTCTTGGAAGGCGATCGCTCTTTGGTATTGCCCTAATGATTGGTAGGCAAGGCCCAGATTTCCCAGGGAATTAGCCTCTCCCTGGCGATTTCCTATTTCCCTTTCTATGGTTAAAGACTTCTCTTGGAAGTCGATCGCTTTTTGGTATTGCCCTAATGATTGGTAGGCAAGGCCCAGATTTCCCAGGGAAGCTGCCTCTCCCTGGCGATATCCTATTTCCCTAGCTATGGTTAAAGACTTCTCTTGGAAGGCGATCGCTCTTTGGTATTGCCCTAATGATTGGTAGGCAAGGCCCAGATTTCCCAGGGAATTTGCCTCTCCCCGGCGATTTCCCATTTCCCGATAGAGAGCCAGCGCCTGTTCCCAGGAGGCAGTAGCTCCGCGAAACTGGCTTTTGTAGTATTGTTCTATCCCTTGTTTGAGTAGATCGTCTGCATCCATAGGTCAATTAACAATGAACAATTAACAATTTTCATGTCGGCAATAGCCGAAACAATGGTTCTGGGTGGGTGGCGGCTAAGGATTAAAAGGGTTATACAGTGCCAAACCCATAATTCTGTGGAAATCTGCTATGTTACGAGTGACCAGCGTGTAGCCTTGTACAAAAGCACAAGCGGCGATCGCAGCATCGGGTAGTTTCAAGCGGTAACTTTGCCGAATCTGAGCAGCGCTGTCTAAAATCGTCTCCGTCAGAGTTACTGAGGAAAGCCTTCTCAAAAATGCTCTGATCTGATTGGCTTCCCTTGGGGTTAAAGCTGGATAACAGAGTAATTCAATCCAACTTAAAGGGCAATAGTAACCTTCATGATTACCCGCTAAAATATTGGCAAACAAGGGCTGAACCACTGCATCTCCATTGAAATAATAGATAAAAATATTCGTATCGAGTAAATATCTAGTCATCCCACTCTTGCCTGAGTTGCTTTTGGAAGACTAGAGGATCAACCCGTTGCGGGAGAAACCCAAACCCATCTAACGATAACTCATGATTCTCACCCTTTGAGTCGCTTAAGGCTTGAGCCAAAAGAGCAGCAGCCTCAGAGGAGTTACGCAACCTTTGAAGTGATAATTCACTCTCAGCCGTTACAGATGCTCCATTCGTCTCGCCATGAGAACTGGTGGTTTCTGCTTGAATGGAATTGAGGAGTGCTTGGACTAGATGCCAGCGATCGCTTATCGGTAATGCTAGGATGCGATCGCGTAGTTCTGGTAATGTCATCTCTGGCGTGCCACATCAACTATTTTTAGGATAGCGCGATCGAGTAATTCTGGTGATGTCATATCAATTAACAATTAAAAATTTTCAGTAAAGGCGATAGCCGAAACAATGGTTCTGGGTGGGTGGCGTGGGTCATCTTTTTGTACAATAGGGGTCAACGTGACAATCCCTAAAGTTCTATGGTAGCAGTTTCTCTCCAATCCCCCTCGATTAAGGGAATAATGCGATGACTCTTAAAGAACAACTTCTCCAAACCCTGGAAACATTACCGGATGAATTGCTTGAAAAAACCCTGAAATTCGTCCAAACCCTTCAGTATCCCATTCACAAAACGCCAGGAATTTGTGGCGGTGCGGCGAGAATTCGCGATACTCGAATTCCCGTCTGGACGATCGTTGCCTACCAACAGCAAGGTACACCAGATTCAGAGTTAATGTACAACTACCCAGGACTAACACTTGAAGATATCCAAGCTGCACTCAACTATTACGAACTCAACCGAGAAGAAATTGATCGTGCTATTGCTGATTGTGAGTAAATGCTAAAGTTCTATTCTAATGAAAATTTCCCACTGGCAATGGTCGATCTGATGCGAGGGATGAGTTATGATGTGTTGACCTCTTACGAAGCTGGACAAGCCAATCGAAAAATTCCAGACAATGTGGTATTGGAGTATGCGACCTGTGCCGGTCGAATCGTTATTACTGAAAATCGTCAAGACTTTCTCAACCTCCACTCTACAACCTCAAACCATGCAGGGATCATTATTTGCAAAGCCGATCGAGACTATACGGGAAAAGTGCAAGCGCTCCATGATTTTTTCGCTCAAGATACACACCCAATGGCCAATCGTCTTCTTCGGGTGATGAAACAGAATAGGAAAGGGAATCAACAGACATTTATTGTTCGGGAATATTCAAAACTCCAGAATTGATTTTGTCTGGCAAGTAAGCGATCGCGTATTCCCACCGGATCGAAACGCTGCTCAACCTCCTGCCGGATCGCATCGGCTTGTCGTTGACGTTCTGCCAGATAGGTATCAACCTCATCCTGATGTCTAAGGTAGTAACCGATCACCAGATAGATATCCGGAAGTTGTAATGATGGATACTGTTCTCTGATTTCCTCTGGCGTACATCCCTCCAGAAAAGCCGTCACAACCGTATCGAGAGTTACACGGGTTTGGGCAACTCGGATAACGCCTTGGCGATCGGTAACTAATGGGACGTTTTCAACGGTTATTGTCATTTCTTGCGTGAAACATCAACTATTTTTAGGGTAGCGCGATCGCCCGATTTTTTACTCTGTATTCTGGCGATCATCTGTTTCTGCAACCATCCCCAAAATCTGACGATACAATGCTGGAGAGATTCTAAACTGCGATCGGGCAATCAAATCATCCATTAAAGGCTTTACCGAACTGAGCAAATTTTTCTGCTTGGCTTCTACTAACATACCCAGTAATCCCGTAATTCTCAGCCCTAACCGATGGGCTTCTGCTCTACCAGAGCGCTCATCAATCAAGAGCAAATCTGCTTTCAATTCTAACGCAAGCGCGATTGCCTCAGATTCCCCCGGATCTAACCTTACCTCTTCCTGAAGGCGGACAACTTCCTCATTATTGGTAACTTGCCTCACCTCTAACCAGGGAACTGTTTTCACTTCAACCGCTCCAGGAACGGGTGGCTCGATCGCGACCAGTTCGCGATATACTGCTTCGGGAATGATGAGGCGATCGTAGAGTTCCGGTAAAAGGTGCAGATGAGAAATTGCTGCCAAGCTCGTAATGACGGATGTATCACTGATGATAATCACAATCGCCCTAATTCTCGCAAGTTCTGGATATCCAACTCAAAATCCTCCACATCATAAGAGTAAAGGGGAATACTGCGCTCCTGCAAAAGTTGGCGAAACTGCTGTGGAGACATCCGCGCTAACTGACTGGCATACCCTAAAGTTAAATTTCCGGCTTGGAAGAAATGTACAGCAATCTCGCGACAAAATTCATCTGGGGTAAGGTGTGAGGCTTGGAGGATGTCATCTGAAATCAGAAGGCTCATAGATTTAGCGCGATATAATTAACAATTAACAATTAACAATTTTCATGTCGGCGATAGCCGAAACAATAATCATTGATTCGCTAAAAGAGAGGCAATGGTTTGACTATCTTCTTCTAGATCTTCAGTTGTATAAGGTAGATAAGCTTTTTCTCGTTTCAGAAATTCATAAGCTTGCCAACGAGAACCCAAATTAAGGATTGAACGGACTTGAGCAGCTCCGATACGACCCTGGCGATACTCATCAGCTACAATGAGTTCTAACATTCGGCGGGAAGCATCCACGGGTTGGAATTGATTCGCAATATCACTAGGGAGTTCAATGGTAATCTGCATGATTTTAAAACGGCTGTTTGCCCCTACAATGTAATAATGAACAATTAATAATGAACAATGGGTTTGGATTAGCGATCGCGCCCGATCTCTTAGTCTGTATTATAGCGATCGCATGGCTGAGGGGAAAGAAACCGGGTTTCTACAGGGATATGGAATAGCCAAGCAGAGTTGCCAGAAACCCGGTTTCTGGGAGCTGCACACTTCACTCTGGTTTCCCTAATTTTAGCCAACTAAACACTTCTTCTGCGGTCAGTTGCCAATCCATATCCGCGAGCATTGGCAGTTGGCGCTCTCCCCGACAAACCACTATCCCTTGTCCGGGAGTTAACACCAAAATAGAGCGATCTTGCGGATCGACTAACCAACCCAATTGGCTGCCATGCTGAAGACAATGGAGTAGATTATCGATAACCCGATTGCTACTTTGGTCAGGAGAAAGGATTTCAATCGACCAATCTGGCGCTTGCATAACGTTATCTTCCGGTTCTCCCTCTGCATTCAGCGCCACCTTATCCCAAGCAAGAACCACAACATCGGGGACAATGGAACGCCCGCCAAAAGTACAACGCAGTTCTGGCAGAGTCAGGTACTTGTCCGTGGCTCTATCAATCGCTGCTAACAGTCGCTTTTGCAGCAGAGAATGGCGAAATTTAGGCATAGGTTTCTGGATAGCCCCACCGTCGATATATTCCCAAGCGGGTGAACCTTCGAGATTGGGTTGTTCGAGGAATTGTTCTAGGGTTAGTTGTCGAGTGAGGACATCCGTCATTTTAATTAACAATTGATCTGGGTGCTGGCTTGGGTTTCGGGTGGGTGGGGGCGGTTAACGTTCAAAATGATAATAGGGGGACGCTATACAACTTAAAGTTCTCATCTTTGCTTAACACTGTTAACCCTTCGACAAGTGCCTGTGCAATGAGTAAGCGATCGAATGGGTCTTTGTGATGTAAGGGTAAGCTATACAATCCACACTAACAACTTGCTCTGTATCCGGTTGTGAAAGCAACGCCCTAATATCGGCTGGCAACTTTTCGGGTTGGCTATCCCACCAAATCAACGCATGGGTATGCCGTATTTTACTGGTCAATGGCACAATAATGGTATGGGGACTGGCTTTATTGGCTCGATCCATTTGCACCACGACAGCAGGTCGAACTCCTGCTTGTTCCGTACCCACAACTGGATTAAGATCGCACACCACCACATCTCCTCGCAGAATATTCACCACTGAATTTCCCCACGAGCTAAACGCTCTTCATAATCTTGTAAATTAGACAAATAATCGGAAAACCCTGATTCTGCTAAAACAGACTCTTCATCGCGATCGCCATTAGCACCCGTGGTTTCTGCTTGAATGGAATTGAGGAGTGCTTGGACTAGATACCAGCGATCGCCTATCGGTAATGCTAGGATGCGATCGCGTAATTCGGGTAATGTCATCTCTGGCGTGCCACATCAACTATTTTTAGGATAGCGCGATCGGTGAGGGGGAAGAAACCGGATTTCTAGTTACCGGTGGGGGCGGGTTTCTGGCGATCTCGCCTATCTACAACCCCAATATTGTAGATAAAGCTACGTCTAAGTCTGCTAAGTAGCGATCGCCATTGAATTTCCCCACGCGCTCAACGCTCTTCATAGTCTTGTAAATTAGACAAGTAATCCGAAAACCCTGATTCTGCTAAAACAGACTCTTCATTCTCTTATAAAAAGGCTGTAGTTTTACAGCCTTTTGTGTTCATTTATTCAGGATTTTGGTGTAATCGGCGTTGGTTTGATGACATCAAAGCTCGATTAATCGGAAAACCAGGAACAGGCATCACTTGATATTTTCGTTCCTCTTCCAATTGTTTGAGTTCCGTGTAATCAACCCAGTGGATACAGTCTACGGGACAGGTATCGATCGCCTCTTGAATCAGCTCTTCGGGATCTCCGTCTTGCCGAATCACCCGCGATCGCCCATACTCGTCTTCAATATAAAACGTATTCCGGGCCACATGGGCGCAATGTTTGCACCCAATACAAGTTACCTCATCCACATAAACCCCTTTCTGGCGCAGAACTCCCCCCAATTCGGGTTCAAATCCTGTCCATTCCGGTTCATCCCGCCATGCACCGCCTAATTCAGGCTCTAATCCATTGCGTTCTAAATCCTGATCTTCGGTTGAAAGGGGATAAAAATCATCCATTATGCACTCCAACGTTGCAGCACTAAGCGAATCGAACCATCTTCATTTTTTTGCTGTTCTGCCACTTGAAACCCTTGTTTGGCTGTCTCTTGCACCACCGTATGATAGGCGTAGCGCTGAGTAATTTTATTAATAAACCCTTGTACGGACAGATTCTGTTGCCAGAATTGCATATCCGAGACTAATTCATAGTGTTGGCCATTCCAGCTAAAGCCAATATCGTACCCATTCTCTTGTTCAATCACCACCTCAGCATCGTGGGTTTGGCCTTGATATCCACGAACAGGGCTAGGGCCGGGTTTCCAATCCATCTCTAACTCGCTTAAAGCGGTTTTTAGAGCCTCTAAATTGCGAATTTGAGTTTTAATTTGACTAAAGTGTGACATGGCAGGTTGTTTGGTGTAAAAATACAAAATACAGTGGGCAAAATCGTTACCATTGGCTAAATGTAGCCTGATTAGTAGTAACGTTCTCTTCCTGTTGCACTTGGGCAAAATACTCAGCAGTTGGTTCAACTTTCAGGACATGACCGAGTTGAGCTTCAATGGCTGCGGTCACTTCCGCACAAGACGATCCAACAATGCCAGTAACTTTTTCCATTACCCGACCATCCGGGTAAATCACGAACTCTAGGGTTTCCATGTGAGTCTGTCCCTGATAAACAAAGCCTATGATTCTTCCTTAAAGGTATGAACTGGGCTTTTAGTTGCATCATAACGACGCAAATCGTAACAAAAATTATGACACACCTGAAGTGTGTTCTCAATTATTTGTCAGTGTGACGCAAGTTTCTCAAATCGTCAAGAATCCTGAGCTATAAGGATCTTAGGGTTTACTGATGGAGATATAAATCGTTATCATTTGTAATTATTTCTCATGAGGGCGATGAGGGAAGGAATCACGCGCAATGGTTGATAATGGAGGATTAGTCGGGTTAGAACAATTAGTGTAACGATGATGAACAAGCAAAATATTGGGGTGATGCCTGTTGGTGTTTTGGGCTTTGGCGGTTTGGGACAAGCAGCCGCTAAGGTTTTGGCTCCCAAAGGGGAAATGCGATTAACGGCAGTGGCTGACCATAAGGGCTATGCGTACAACCCAGAAGGGTTAGATGGGGAGGCTTGCGCTCAGGTGTATCGAGAGTCCCATACGGTGGGATATGTCGAGCCATGGGGAACCCTGAGCGAGAATAGCATTGCTGACCTCATCCAACAGGCTTCTGGTGTAGAGGGCTATTTTCTGGCGCTTCCCAATCTCCCCAATACGTTTATGGCGGATGTGGCTCGCCAGTTTATTGCCTCCGGTTGGCAAGGGGTGCTGGTGGATGCGCTCAAACGCACCAGTGCTGTGGAACAACTGCTAGAGCTGCAAGATGAGCTGCAAAAGGCTGGAATTACCTATATGACGGGATGCGGGGCAACTCCTGGCTTGCTGACGGCGGCTGCGGCTTTGGCTGCCCAAAGTTATGCTGAAGTTCACTCGTGTAAAATTACGTTTGGGGTGGGTATTGCCAATTGGGAGGCTTATCGGGCCACTATTCGCGAAGATATTGCCCATATGCCTGGCTATGATGTGGAGAAAGCCAGAGCGATGACGGATGCGGAGGTGGAGGCACTCCTAGATAAGACGAACGGCATTCTGGCCCTAGAAAACATGGAACATGCTGATGATATTATGCTGGAATTAGCGGGAATCTGCGATCGCTCCTGCGTCTCTGTTGGCGGTGTTGTCGATACCCGCAACCCCAAAAAACCCCTCAGCACCAATGTGCAACTCACCGGACGCACCTTTGAAGGCAAACTCTCCACCCATACCTTCACTCTAGGGGATGAAACCAGCATGGCTGCCAACGTTTGCGGGCCCGCCTTTGGTTATCTCAAAGCCGGAATTTCCTTGCACCGTCGCGGTATCCACGGACTCTTTACTGCGGCTGAAGTGATGCCCCAATTTGTCCGCTAGAGGAGGATTTGTCTTCATATCAAGTCCGGGTAATCATCAAAGTACCGGGTAAGGTGGGCAGGGTCTGTTTGTCGAATTTGAATGATGTCGCTCCCTCCTCCTGCCCACCCTACGATGATTTGTCATTGCGTTTCCGCTTCGCGGACATGAAAGCGAAGCTTGCGTGAAACGTGAAGCGCGAATGCTTCCCTGCGGTCGCAATGACAACTGTTTAATCGGACTTGATATTAATTCCCAATGGGAGGAGCTAGGGGTTGGCGGGGTGTTCCTCCTCCTCCCAGGGTTTCAGGGGTATTATTCTCCACGATGGATAAAGCTCGAAAGAGTTGATTGATATCCTCATAAAAGGGCCCAGAATTTTTACCAAAGGAATAACCATAAACAGACTTAAATTCGGTTTCGGCTCTGTTTTCGATGGCGATCGCATAATTATCCCAAGCCGTATCATCAACGATATACCCGCCATAGTCCTGTAGGGCGTGAAATAGCTTTTTTCCCGGCAGGGTTTGCAGCCCTAAATCCTCTTCATTCATCTCTGGAGGAATGGCTAAGAGAGCGCCCATCACTAACTTGGGATTGGAGCCACCATATCTAATAGAAGAATCATCATTGTAGGCATAAGCATCAGAACGAACAGCCGGCCATCGATATCCCGGAGGTTCACGATAGAGATATTGATGGGCATAGACCAATAATTTTAGAACATGGGGAATGGGAGGCGCAGAAGGCAACAACTCCCCTGAGCGAATCGCCCCCCCAATACTCGATAATCCAGAACCCCCTTGACCTCCCGTAATTCCCATGCCATAGATACTTTCTTCTCTGGGGGTGGGATAGCCAAAAACGGGCCCACCTGGTTCGCAGCGAGTTAAAGGATTGAGTTGAATTAAGGTTTCTCCATCGGGAGCGAGGAAAGCAGCCGCATTATTGGGCGTTTCGTTTTCTGTGGCATCGGGAACAATTAAGTCTGCTGGCACATGAATCGTACCCAGTTGTCTGCCCCCCAACTCACATCGCCCCACCCCCCAATGTTGAGGAAAATACCACGGCACTTGAGGATCGCTCTGTTGGGTAACAATGTAATAGTTAATTTCAGGAGAAACCCATTGAGCTTGGCCCAAACCTGCTGGAGTGTATTGGGCATCGGAACCAATGGGCATGTTCCAGATACTCTCGCTCGAAAACGGTTGATGATGCTTATCGCGGAGTTGGGGAACAGAGGAGGAAGAGGTGTTGCAAGCGATGATTAGGGTAAAAATGAGGATCGATATCCAGAGCGATCGCGTTCTGTACATTGTTCTAGGGGGTCGAACTCGATTTGATCGTCAATTTATTCTACCCTCTCCTTTGTGACCAAATACTTGATTGATATAATCAAAACAAAAATTAATATAGTAATAAATAAAACTAACAATTCCTAGAAACTTAAATCCATCTTCAATTATGATTTTCGTACCATCTTTTACCCAAGCCTCTGGAAAATAAGATGTTGCTTGGTCGCATACAACGGATAATAAAAAACACGAAATAGCGATAATCAACAATAAAAAACGAGTCTTAAGAATTATTTTTCTGTTTTTCCAAGCATACCATAGCCCGAACATTAGATAAATTGCCACAACTCTCTTTTCGCTTGTATATAAATAGTTATATAAATAGCCAGGGAAGACCTCTTCATGAAGTAAGAAAAAATCATCGAAGAGGAGTAAGCAGTTGATGGCTCCAGAACCCAAGAGAAAAGACGACATCATCGCAGTCGAATGCTTGCGAGTAATCGCAAAAGTAAAGAAGCAAATTGAAGTTGAAGCACACCACATCAAGATCCCTATATTGGAAATTATCCCGATATAAAATGGAGCTTCTAAGATTGCTGACGGGTCTCGGGTTAGATAACCCGGATGAATCCAATTTTGCCACTTAAGAATTAATAGAGTTAACAGAACCATGACAAAGACAAAAATTATTGTTTTTCTCTTGGCAATGTTAGAGATAAAGCTATGGAGCTTGGGATCTGACTCTTTCTGTGAATACATTAGGGCACCTCTATTTATTCAAATTCCTGAAGGCGATCAGAACCTATCCTCGCCGTTTAAACGGCAATGAATAGAGATGCCCATTATTAGAATCATCATTTTTTAATCTTCTCTTAATGTATCATTAAACTTGGTTGCTCAGAAAAATCTTTATTTTTTGTTACATACAGCGCTTTGCGCTGTATCTGCGATCGCCCCTGGTACTGGTAATTTTTAGCGATTTAAATAAACTTTTTTTATTTCCGTAATTCCCAATTGAACAAAGTAATAAAACCAGCTCACAATACCCAATATTTTAAACCCATCCTCTAGCAATAAATTGTTCCCATTATCCAACCAGTAATCGGGGATAGGTAGAACTTCCTTATCAAAAAGAATAGATAGACCAAAGAAGATCAAGGCAAAAATAAATGAAATAGGGTCTGTAGATAAAATAACTTGGCGAAATACAGATAAATATCCTAGGATGATCAATAAATAGATAAATACAATACTTTCTTCTGGAATTTTCAGATATTGGGGAAACCCAATAGAATGAAGAACAAATAAATCATCAAATAAGAGTAAAGCAGTCAGTGCGCCTGAAGCCAGAAAAAACAACTGCAACCTCTTTTTTTCTTTCAGTTCGATCAGAAGAGCAAAACAGAACCAGCAGACAGTAGTTGCAGCGCACCAGAAGAGAATACCAATATTAGATAATGCTCCTGTATAAAATGGGTTATTTCCTACAGCAATTGGATCGAGGGTCAGATAATAAATTGGCACTCTATCTTGAATTTTAATCAAAATCAGAATTGCCAAAATGGGAAGGTATAAAAAAACTAAGACTCCTAGAGTTTTCTTGAGGTTAGAAAAAATCATAATTGGGGTTAAATACGGTAGTTATCTTAAGCTTGAGGGAAATGTTTGAATATCCAGCGTTTCATAAATCCTAGAGAAAGACGTTGAAAATACTCTGTGCCTAGACTGGGAGGGTATAAGAATAAAGATTGCAATAATTTATTTAGGGCAGGTTGGATGTCCTGGCGATTATGACTACATTGAATATAGCGTTGAGCGCAGTATTGAAAAAAAAGTGCAAGACTTTGTTTTTTCCGATGTTGGTACTGAAAAGGCGCTGCATTATAGGCTTTTTCTATGGTATAAATACCAGCTTTTTCCATTTTAGGGATATTGGATGAACTAGAGGTAGTGGACTGACGGTAAAAAATTTGGTGCTTAGGTACGACTATAAAGGGGAATTGAGCGGCTAACCGAATATAATAGTCCCAATCTTCTGAAGGGGTGCAGTTGGGATCGAATTCTCCGACTGAATCAATTGCCTGACGGGTGACTAAAGGATTAGAACCATGAAGGAGAAAATTAGAGGTTAAGAGTTGAGGATAAACATTTCCTGAAAAGTAAACCGGTTTACCCGGTAATTGTCGATCTTCTTGAGTGTCTATAAAATCAATTGTCCAACTATAAGCTACTCCGGCTTCTGGGTGTTCTTGCAATGCTTGAAGCTGGAGTTCTAGCTTGTCAGTCGTCCAGCGATCGTCTGCATCAATAAAGGCAATATACTCTCCTGTAGCGTTGGATATTCCTCGGTTCCGGGCCATAGCAACTCCAGCATTATCGTAGGATAGTACCCGAATCCTTGGATCTTGACAAGTCTCAATGGCTTGAAGGGTGTTATCGGTGGAGCCGTCATTGATAATAATGATTTCAATATCAGAAAAGGTTTGATTTAAGACCGATTTCAGGGTGGAAGCGATCGTTCTCTCTGCATTATAGGTTGGAATAATAATTGAAATTTTAGGCATAAGCCAATAGAGCTAAGATTGCTATTATATTTGTTAATTTCCTGTAAAGTCATCTACTTTTGTAAATATTTGGTTCAGCTTGAGTGTATCTGAACTTGGTAATGGAGGACTTAATAATGACGTGATGTTAGCGGATAAATGCTCGACGTTTCCTGTTCCAAATAGCACTAAGTCAATTCCAGGTTGATGGCGGGAAAAGCGATACGCTGCATCAGTAATGTTTTTAGCACCTTGTTCATGAAAAAGAAAACCTAGAGGGTTGTCTCGATCTAGATCTTCTAGCTCAGAATATCCCATGTTTTTTAATCGGAGTATGGCTTGTTTAAGATTTTCTTGATTGCTTAAGGCACGACGAACTGCAAACATTGCCAGTACCCCAATTTTTTTGTCAATCGCTTGAGGTAAAACTTGGTGTCGTGCAGATTGATTGAGGATATTGAATCCTAACATAATGGTATCCCAACAATTGTCTTGAACCGCACGCTGTAACATTTGATGACTAGGATCGTCAATAAAGGCTTCGGTAATGCCAATAAACCGGATTTTACCCGCATCACGCATCTTGAATAAAACGGGTACAAGCTCGGTCAAGATATAGTTATATTGATCGGGTTTTACACCATGAAGATTATAAATATCAATATAGTCAGAACGAAGATTATACAGACTACGATCAATACCTTTCACCAGCTCTTTGCTCGTGATTAGGCGACCTTTATCGATGAGAGTTTTTTTGGTTGATAGGATGACTTGTTCGCGCTCGATGGGTTGAATGGCTTTACCAATGATATGCTCTGTGTTGTAGGCTTCAGCAGTGTCGAAGAAATTAATGCCAAAATCGAGTGCTGTACGCACTAATTCTACGGATTCTTTTTTAGTTTTACCGGTTTTTTGACCCATTTGGCTATATCCACCACTGCCTAAACCCATAACGCTGACTTTCAGTCCAGTTCGACCCAAGGTGGTATATTCCATGGTGGTTTGGTCGATCTGGGTCAGGAGTTCTGGACTGCGCTGGGGGGGTTGACTGGTGTCAGTGAAGTCGGCGATCGCCTCTAGATATCGCTTAATGTATCTTTTTATCATTACACTCTATTTCTCTTTCTCACAGCCTGACTCAATTTCTGCTTTTTTACCTAAGAGTCTGAGTTCGCTATTTGTATAGGATTACTCTTAATGCCATCTGTTTTAATGGTCTGTAAATCTTGCAGCATTTTAGCTCTGGCGCTTTGTGTTGCTGCTTTCAATTGCGATCGCTCCACCTTCAATACCCGCACTCGGCGATCGGGGTGACGCTGTAGGTAATAATATAAATTATTTTCCAACTCAAATATTGCTCGATCAATTTGTTCTTCAACAATGGATTCAGCCATCAATAGATGCTCCTTGCATTTATCTTGACACTCCATCAGTTGAAGATGAAAATGCCCTTTTCCTGAAAGAAAACAATCAAATCGAAGAGCCTCATACTCAAAAGTACAAAATATAACAGCTACACTAACTCCCGCTTTGAGACTTTTCCAATAGACTTGTAATCCACTATTTTCCGTGATAGAGAAGTGAACAATATCTCGTCTTGTTTCTTCTCTATCCAACTGGTGGTATTGATACTGCTTTCTCAGACTGCGAGCCTGAAAATAGGATGCAATATGGGTTACTAGATGACGAATTAGAGGCATATTAAACTTCTAGTTTTTGATTGAAACTCAAGGAGTTGACTTGAAGAGCTATTGAATTCCAAGTCACTCCTTTCTCTCGATCCCGTAGCAAGCTTAAGTTGAATAGAGGTTTTGCCCTGGGTTTCTAGGGAGCTGTAACGCCCTCCAATCCATGATAGGCTTCAATAAGCCTAACAGCATAACTCTCTTCAAGCCATAGAGGAAGTAACCCGCTAACTTCTTGGGTCTGGGAATAACCAAAAAGCGATGATCTCGCACAAATTTCTCAGTATGTTTGGGAAAAACTGCATCATCTGCAAGATTCCATTTTTCACGACAATGCTCCACACTAATCTTGCACCAGCTATCGCTCCAGCGAATAAAGAAAAAGGGTAAATCAGACCATGCAAATTCAGAAGGAGAGGGAGCAACGTATGAAACCACAGCACTCGGTTCCAAATAAATCAGATGACCCGCATTGGCAACTTCCATACAGAGGTCATCCTCTTCACACATATTCATGAATTGTTCATCTAAGGGGCCAAAACTATCGAAAACTTCACGGCGAGTTAACATGCAATGAAATTCCAGGAGTTCCGTTGCCCCTGGTTTAATCTGAGACTCAAATTCTGCCAGTGGGCGAGTCATGAAAGGACGCTTTTGGATCATCGAGCGTTTACCATTTTTTTCCCTTAGTTCAATGGTTCCACCGGCTATATGAATGGTCTTAAAATCATCTCCGATCAAGGTGAGGGGGCCAACCAGCCAAGCACCCGTATTTTCAGCCGTATTAACTAAGTTTTCTAACCAGCCTGGCTTAACTAAGACATCATTATCAATAAAGACGAGATACTTGGTTTTAACTTCAGCCAATCCCAAGTTACGCGCTTGATTAGGAGCTAAAAAATGGTCAGTCCTGATCAGCTTAAATTGCTTCTCTCGTGCTTGCTGTTCAAGATAGGTTTTGTAGGGAGAAGGTGAGTTGCCATCTACATAAACCAAATTAAAGGGGAAATGAGTATTTTGATAAATGCTTTCCAGAGATTTTTGAGTGTAACTAAAACGCTCTCTAGGAACAACAACAATAGTAACTTGGGGGTTAGACATCGCTTTTCCTCAATATATTAGACAGTTCACACTCATTTATTAATCCTAAAGATAGCATATTTTTTTGCTATTTCTACAATCTTTACAAAATCTTTGCAAAGACCAGGCGTATTGAAATCCAATTGACAAAAGATGACATGAGTATATGCAGAATAAGAACGCTGACTGCGACCGACAGAATTCCATAGGGAGTTACTGTCCAAAGCACTACAGCAAATACTAGGGTGTAAAGTAGGTCGAGTTGCAACGAAATATGAGTTTTATCCACAGTATTCATTAAAGACGCAGAGGCCCATTTATAGGCTCTAGGAATAACTGAAAGACAAATAATCATTAAAATAGGAATAGCTTCCGACCACTTAGAGCCAAAGATAATGGGAACATAGAAAGGAGCAAGTATGGTTTGTAGCAATACTAACGGAATTAGAATTTTGGCCACTTTCTTCAGGCTATCAAAATATTCTTGTTTCAGGAGTTGGAGTTGATCTCGAACGGCACACAAATGAGGAAATAAAGCTGACATTAGGGCATTCACTACATTCATGGTAATTCCTGATCCAGCATTAAAAGCGAAGAAATAAATCCCTAGAGCATCTAATCCTAAAATTTTCCCCACAATTAAGTAATCCAAATTATTTTTGACTCTGATCAAGAGATCAATTCCGAGCATATTACGCCCATAGTTAATTACAGTTTTCCATTTGGCAAATGTAATAGATTTTCGAGGTCTCCAAGGGTGATTTTTCCAAGTGATTAGAATCCAGATGGGAGTGGATAAGACCAGGGATAAAACGATCGCCCACACGCCAAA
The DNA here is from genome assembly GCF_030068505.1 of Roseofilum capinflatum BLCC-M114. Classification (NCBI taxonomy): domain Bacteria; kingdom Bacillati; phylum Cyanobacteriota; class Cyanophyceae; order Desertifilales; family Desertifilaceae; genus Roseofilum; species Roseofilum capinflatum. The sequence goes on along the minus strand of NZ_JAQOSO010000003.1, from coordinate 69,063 downwards.
GCCGAATAAGGCAAGGGTAATGGTCACTATATTACTAATTAGCGATTGTCCTGCGTAACAAAAAGCACGAATTTTTAATCGATTTTCGCGATCGATCAACGCCCCTTGAACCATGAAGAAAGGAAATAATAAATACATGGAAGATAGGGCACAAAGGGGTAAGACCAACTCTGGACTGCCGTAGAGATGGGCAATTGGAAAAGCCAGACCACATTGTAAGAGGGTTATTGAAATACAGAGTATCCAGTTAATCCAGTATGAAGTATTACAGATATCTTCAAGATCTGCTTCGTCAGCTTGAATAATTTTTGCCCCTAATCCATTTCGGAGGGTCAGTACATTAGCAAACTCAAAAACGGTATAAACGATCGCCATTAACCCATAGTCTTCTTGACTAAACATTCGTGCCAAAGTCACGGTTGTCCCTAAGCGGAAAATACGGTTAGCCAGTTCTGCCAGTCCCAACCATCCAGCATTGCGTAGAAACCGATTGGAGAGCAACTTTTTCCAGCGATCGAGGTTTAAGAGTTTTCCTACCATTCGTTTGTATAATTGAATTGACTCAGTTAATTATTTCAGAACAAAGATCTGCCGACGTAAGCTATAAACCCATTGTAAAAACGTTTGATATCGATCGGGGCCAAGGGATCGCATCAAAACGATCGCCAAACTCAAACGCCAATATTCCTTAGTCCAGATTAACTGGGGATAGTAAGTTATGGCAATTTCACGAAACTTAGCTGCTGTCTGATAATCTTTTTCTGCACTTTGTAAAGGCTTCCAAGCCAAGCACAAGTAAGCGCGACCATAACTCTTATTCTTCATATCTTGCACTTCCAGAGGAGCTGAATCAAACGCTTTTTCAATGACAATTTTATAACTCTCTTCCATGGCACTCCAATTCCGAGAAGCACTATTGGCATGTTGCCGATAGTAAACTAAAGGTTCAGGAACAACCGAAAATTGGTAGTGAGAGGCAATACGAAGCCACATATCCCAATCTTCCACAAATGACTTTAAATTTCTATCAAACAGGCCACAAGTTTCAAAACATTCTCGGCGCACCATCGCCACACTCCCGCACCCAACAATATTCTCTTCAATTAAAGTTTGCCAAACCTTCCCTTGTGCCTCACTTTTAAACACTCGCCCTGTTTTTTTTCCTTGAGCATCAATCAGCAGCACCCAAGTATAAACCAGTCCAACGTTAGGATTTTGTTCTAAACTCTGGAGCTGTTTTTCTAATTTAGTTTTTTCCCAGAGATCGTCAGCATCTAGAAAGGCAATGTATTCCCCCTGAGCGTGGGCAATTCCTGTATTTCTTGCTCCAGCTAAACCTTGATTTTCTTGGGAAACTAACTTAACCCTAGGATCTCTGACTTCAGCGACCCATTGAGGGGTATCATCGGAACTGCCATCATTGACGACAATGACTTCAAAATCTTGCCAAGTTTGTTGCAGAAGGTTTTCCAGGGTTTCGGGAAGATAAGCCATGGCATTATAAGCGGGAATAACTACCGAAATTTTAGGCATAATTTTCCTCCTGAGTTTGCGTGCCCCAATCCCAACCCGCTACAGCTAAGACGGTAAACCAGTAGAAGAAATAGGTGGTATGAGTCCAGATATTTTCAGTAATCATTCCTACGGATAAGCCAGCGAGGAGGGCGAGTAGAGTGAATGCTAAATCTTGTTGTTCGCTTTTGGGAGGTGCTGTGCGGATGAGCTGAAGTAAGCGGATAGCTTGAGCGCCAATAAAGGCGATAAAACTGGTAAATCCAATGATTCCGCCTTCGACTAGGGCGCGAACATAGTCATTGTGGGGTTCTAAGCCGTTGGTGCTGACATATTTTCCCATGCCGAGTCCAAAACCGAGCCAGGGATGATTTTGCCATTGGGTGAGTAAATAATGCCATTGAGAGAGTCGCCAGTTGAAGCTGTTACCATCGCCTTGGGAGAGGAGGATGGCTTTCCAAATGTCCATATTGGGGTTTAAGAGCGGGGTTTCGGCAATGGAACTTAAGCGTTCTTGGCCAAATTCGGTGCTGGCGAATAGTCCGAGAACTAGGGTTAGGAGTGCGATCGCCCCCAACACATTGACAGCATTCATCCGTGGCACGAGAATGCAGAATAGAAAAACTGTCAGCATCATCAAACCAAATAGCGCTTTAGTGGCCACAAAGAACATCACCACAGCCCCCAGTACCCACAACCAACGAGTCCGAAACTGAGCATGGCGTTGTTTCCAGTAGGATAAACCAATAAACAGATAGAGAAAGCTGGTAAAGGTATTCGGATGCCCCAGACTGCCGTTAATTCGCGTTCCCGTTTCAAAGGCTCCCCCCCCTTGATAGAGAAACCGCTCTGGGAGGGCGGAAGGGATCGCCAGTTGCAGGGAGGCTAAAGCCAAGGGAATAACAAGTCCCCAAAAGAGCAGCGTCATGATCTGCTGAGGAGGTACTCGTCCTTTGAGTTGCATGACTAACAGATAAACCATCAGCCAGGCAAACAGGCGTATCCATTCCCGTAAGGCGGAGGATAGATAAGAGCCATCTAAGCCTAATCCTCCAAGGGGCAGCAAGATGACCCAGAGGGCTTGGAAGCCTAACCAGAGGGCGAGAAACCACCATAACCCATCCGTTTTAACCGGTTGATGGGTGAGCAGTTGCACCAGGACATAGAGGAGGGTAAGGAGAATGATTCCCAGACCAAAGGCAGCCGGGAGACTGAAGTCGGAAAAGATATCTAGAGAAGTTCGGATAATGAGTAAGCCAATGACGGTGGTTTCAAAGTAGGTGAAGAAACAGAGGACACTCATGCCGGCAATGAAAGCCATGGCTAAGAGTTTTGGCTTGAGTCCAACCAGCAAACCGGCGATTAAACCCATAAACAGGGTCGCGAGAGATAGGAGTCCCAGGGAAGTAATTTTACTTACTTTCAAATCAGCCACGATCGCCTCCTTGACCTTTCTTGGCCGGTTGTACTTGCCCTGAGCGCAGCCGAAGGGAGGATTTCACTGCGGGCAATTTTCCCTGCACGGGATACCGATAATAGGCTCTTGTATAAGCCGTCATGCCATTGACAGCGACTCCCATCACCTTTACGCCGTTACTTTTCAAGTCGGATACGGCTCGGATAAGGATATCTTTGGGGGTGACATTGGGGCGAGTAATGAGCAACAAACCATTGCTATCGCGACTGAGGGTATGGGCATCGCCAGAACTGCTGATGGGGGGCGTATCGATAATGACCAAATCGTAGGTTTGGGCGGCTTCTGCGAGTAAAGTGTGTAGCCTGGCAGACTCTAGGAGCTTGGAGGGGTGAGGGGTGAGTTCTCCACAAGGTAATAGGTGTAGATTGTCGATTTCTGTGGCTTGTACGGATTGGGATAAGGGGCGATCGCCATTTAAGCATTCTGTCAGACCCGGTTGTGCCTCCCGTTGCCAGATCCGGTGTTGTCGAGGACACCGCAGATCAGCATCGATAATCAGAGTACGGCGACCTAGGAGAGCGGAGACGGCGGCTAAATGGGCGGCGATCGTTGATTTGCCTTCCGAGGCGATCGCGCTGCTAATCACCACCCTTTTCAGGGGGTCTGCACTACGAAACTCCAAAGTTTTCAACAATAAACGATAGGGTTCCACAAACCGGCCATTATCCAGAAAAGCTTCAGGAGGCGTTAACTTCAGCACCGGAGCCGTCAAGTTCGGCAATACACCCAGCAGGGGCAACTTCAGCAACTCTTCAATTTCCCCATCATCATGGAGCGTATTATCAATAATTTCCAACAGCACCACTAAACCTACCGCCAGCATCAGTCCAAATGCTGTGGCTAAAACCAAAATTACCTTGGCGCTCGGTGTTTCGTCTCCACTGCCCTCTTCTGCCAGTTCAATAATCCGAATATTGCCTAACAGTTGGTTTTCTGCTAACCTGGCTTCTTCGAGCTTCCCTTGCAGAAATCTCAATGTTTCCTCTGCCTCTTCTCGTTGGCGCACTAAAGCCATTAGAGGTTGTTGTTTTAGGGGCAACTCATCCAGACGAGCTAATAAATTTTGCCGTTCTCCACGCAAGGCTCTAATTCGGTCTGCCAGTGCCACACTTTGGGACTGAGCGGTAATCAAGTCAGCAATTAAATTCTCACTCAGTTCATCAGAAGTAATCGCTTCACGGGGCAAAGTTTCACCCGGAGGAACCACTTCAGCAAGTTTCTGTTGATAGAGTTCAACCAGAGCCTGGCGCTGGGCAGCTAAAGACTGGACAATCGGATTTTCATCGGTAAAGCGCGATCGCGCAGCAGCTAATTCCCCCTCCACTCCTGCTAATTGGTTTCTAATCTCTTCTATCTCTTGGTCTCCACCCACCCGACTGCCAATATAAGCATTTTTCGGATTATCAATTCCCGTCAGTTGGCGCAGTTGTTCCACTTGAGTAATTCTCTCTTGATACTCAGCAACCAGCGTCCTCTCCTGCGCTTCCAAATCCCCTAAACTTCCTACTAACTGAGCCGTTTGTTCTTCCACATTGACCAAGCCACTCACCCTACGGTAGTCATTTTCGGCTCTTTCAGCCGCTTCTGTAATTTGCCTTTGTCTGGGCACTTCCTGCTCCAGAAATTCTCGTACAGCCTTAGCTTCTAGGCGAATTTCCCTGGCACTTTCATCTACCATGGTTTGGGCAATAGAATTTAGCACTTCTACCGCTAAGGCTTCCGATTCATTCTGATAACTCAGCTCTAGAATATTCGTTGCTGGAATAATCGCTACATTTAAGTATTTACGCACTTGTTTTAATGTCGGAGGGACTCCCAGAGGATCGAGGGTATCCAAGTTCACGCGAGCGATCGCTTGTTGAATCACTCGTTGGGACTTGATTAACTCTGATTGCGTAGCTAACGGACTTGATTCCCCCGCTCGATAGCTCGATACTTCACTCAAACCTCGACTTAACTCCGATATCCCAAGCTGTCGGTCATTGAGAATTAATTGGGCCTTGACTTCATATTTGGGAGCTGTCAGCAGTAGATAAACCACTCCCCCCGCAATGGTCGAAGCCAAGGCCAGGATTGCGACCCAACCTCGCCGATGCCAAACTGAATGTAGAGAGGGTAAAGTGCGTTCCATATCTGTTATTTGGGGTCAATTCTGCGAGGAATTTTCAAGGGATTCCGTTGCCATAACCTTTGTTGAAAGCTCTCAACCATTGGCCGACTAGTGACCACTCTGTTATAGAGCTTCAGTTTTTCATAAGTAATATTTTGCCAATTGTAATGGGTTTTGATGTACGTTTGGGCAATTTTAGCAACGTTCTGGATCTGTTCGGGATGGGATATGGCGTATTCTAATTTCTGGGCACACTCCTGAATGTCTCCTACTGGAAACAAGAGTCCCCGCTCCTCGTTTCCACCCACAAGCTGTTCATGAGCTTCAATATCACTGGCCAGAACAGGAATCCCTTCTTGCATCGCTTCGAGCATCACCAGAGGTAACCCTTCTAGATCCGAGGGCAGCACAAATAAACTCGCCCCCCTTACCAAATCCGCTAATTGTTGTCCCCTCACTTCACCCGTAAACACAATATTGGGATTATGACCCGCCAGTTTCTCTAGATGCTGAGTATATTCTGCGGTATGACACCCTCCGCCTGCAATCACTAATCTCCAGGGGGGATGTTGGAGAGATAAGTATGCTTTAATTAGCAGATCGGGGCGCTTTTCTGGAACCAACCGCCCTAGAAACAGAATATATCTATGGGTATCTAATTTCAGGGAGGTTAGATAGGTACTGTGAGGATCGGATGCTAAATAGGTGGCTGGGGCATTGGGAATATAGGGAGTAATAATCCCATAGGTAGCTTTGAAATAGTCTTGCAGAGCTTGAGAAACCACGGTGATTTCATCAGCGTAGCATACAGCCATCTTTTCTCCGAGATGAATTAATCGGCTAGAGAAGGCTCCCCATTTCGATCGCTGCCAATCTAAACCATGACAAGTGACGATGACTGTAGTTGACCCCATCAGTTTTGGTAACCAACAGAACAAAGCCGGCCCCAGGGCATGGATATGAACTAAATCGTAGGGACGTAAGAACGTGGCGATCGCCCCCAATGCCGAATTAAAGACCGCATCGACTCCCCGAAGAGCGATCGAGGGCAAAGAAATCACATTTACCCCCTTCACTTTCGTCGATGAAAACCAAGGAGCCTCTGTATAGCTTGACCGAGCAAATAAATCTACGCGATGCCCTTCTGACACCATTCTTGGGTAGAGTTCTTGGCAATAATGCTCTATGCCCCCCTGTTTTGCGGGTAGTCCCTTTGCACCGATGACTGCAATCCTCATTATTTAGTCCCTAAACAAACATGATTATGTGCATAAATACTGATTTTTCCTATAGATACATTAACGATCAAATGATAGGTTCGCTTGATTAAGTTGAGTCCAGATTTATCTGAATCATTTCGACAATAAAACATTTTTTCTCAAAAATCAATCGTTTTGTCACACTTTCTTACTTGTTATCCATCGTTGTTTCATTTCTTCATAAACACGATTAACAACAATTTCCGCATCATAGAGTTGTACTGCTTGCACGCACTTTAAGGGAGAATACTGATCTGGATCTTTGAGAATCATTCTTAATGCTTCAGCGATCGCCTCCGGCGATCGAGTAGCAGAAACTTCACCACTTCCAGGAATTAAAATTCTCGGCGTTTCTCCACAAGCCGTACTAACCACAGGAATTCCACAAGAAAGCGCCTCTAAAACCACAATTGGTAATCCTTCATAGACACTGGTTAAAATACATGCAGAACTTAATTGATGGTATTTAACCAACTGTTCTTGAGGTACAGCCCCTAAAAGGGTAATTTTTGTGGACAGATCTAACCGTTTAATTTCAGACTCTAGTTCGGGTCTTAATTCTCCTTCCCCAGCAACCAATAGGTGGATATTAGCTTCTTTAAGTATTCCTACAGTTTGAACAAGTAACAAAGGATCTTTTTGAGGATGAAGACGACCCGCAAACAAGATAAAACGGGTATCTGGCGAAAGATTCATCTTCTCTGCCAGATCTTTTCTCTTTTCCTTTTTTTCTGCAACTTCCAGAGGATAAAAACGCTCCAGATCCACTGGATTTCTTATCCCCTGCACCCTAGACGATAAATCAGGATAGCGTTCTTGGTAAAAATTCGTAGATTCCGTATTACAAGAATAAAGCCGATCCAACCCTTGCATCAACCGATTTTCCAGTACAAAATAGGCCCCAGGGAAATATTGCCACAATAAAGCCTTCTTCCCAGTTGTAGACTTCATTTGTTGTTGAATATCATTATGAATAAATAAAGCTTTCTCCCCCTGCCATTTCCCCGCAACTAACGTTGGCTCAATCCGATGGAAGTGCATAAAATCAGAACTAAAATCCTTTCCCATCAGCGCTTGCGTATATTTTAAGGTCGTGGGAATCCAGCGCCTGACATTATCCTCTTCCAGGGGAATAACCGGCATAAACTGCAACGCTCGTCCAGCAAATTCTCTATCCTGCCATTTCCCCAACGCACCGGCATCTTCTCCTGTCCCCACCAACCGCACTTCAAACTCTGGAGGCGCATATTTAATAAAATTACAGATCACACTTTGAATTCCACCAATACTACTTTTCCAGGGATTAAATTGATAAAAAATAGTTACCGTTAGTTTGTTGTTCATATTCTGATACTCATAGTCCTTCCAAATCATAATAATCCCAATTCGTAGGGTGGGCAATGCCCACCTTACCCACCGATCTTTCCCTGCATCAAAACCTCATCATAAATGTCCGCCATTGTCAAGGTTAAATCAACTGAATTCAACTCTAAACTATCATCTATCTCCAACATTTCCAGCGACCAATTTCCGTCCGTCTTCCGTCGATACACTTCCACCTTCATTTCGGTTTGAGACACCAGAACATATTCCTGCAAACTGGGCAAACTTTGATAATTTAACCGTTTTTCTCGCCGATCTAAACTTTCAGTCGAAGAGGAAAGCACCTCCACAATTAAACAAGGAGAAGTTTTATAATATTTTTCCCGATCTTCAGGCTCGCAAGTCACCATAACATCGGGATAATAAAACAGATCCGCCGTATCGCGAGCAATGGGCATATTCACTTTCATATCAGACATGAAAGTTTTACAACCACTCCCTCGTAAATGAATCAGTAAACGAGTATAGATATTACCAGCAATACGATTATGTTCTTCGCTCCCCCCAGACATGGCGAATATTTGCCCGCCAATATATTCATGACGAATGGGGCTGATTTTTTCCCCTTCAAGATAGTCGAGTACAGAAATAAATGCTGTAGAAAGTTTCATGAGGATACCCTATTTTGCTAGACCTTTTATCATTCTATTGGTAAGGTGGCATTGCCCCCCTACTCGTCCATATCTCACTCGGTCAAAACCTCATCATAAATGTCCGCCATTGTCAAGGTTAAATCAACTGAATTCAACTCTAAACTATCATCTATCTCCAACATTTCCAGCGACCAATTTCCGTCCGTCTTCCGTCGATACACTTCCACCTTCATTTCGGTTTGAGACACCAGAACATATTCCTGCAAACTGGGCAAACTTTGATAATTTAACCGTTTTTCTCGCCGATCTAAACTTTCAGTCGAAGAGGAAAGCACCTCCACAATTAAACAAGGAGAAGTTTTATAATATTTTTCCCGATCTTCAGGCTCGCAAGTCACCATAACATCGGGATAATAAAACAGATCCGCCGTATCGCGAGCAATGGGCATATTCACTTTCATATCAGACATGAAAGTTTTACAACCACTCCCTCGTAAATGAATCAGTAAACGAGTATAGATATTACCAGCAATACGATTATGTTCTTCGCTCCCCCCAGACATGGCGAATATTTGCCCGCCAATATATTCATGACGAATGGGGCTGATTTTTTCCCCTTCAAGATAGTCGAGTACAGAAATAAATGCTGTAGAAAGTTTCATGAGGATACCCTATTTTGCCAAACCTTTTATCATTCTATTGGTAAGGTGGGCAATGCCCACCCTACCTTTTAGGTTAGCATATCGGGATCTAATCCCTATCCAGGATTTGAGTTTACATTACCTTTTGACGCTCTAAATAAAGGGTTTTAATTTCTGTAATTCCCAATTGAAAAAAGTAGTAAAACCAGCTTACAATTCCGAGTATTTTAAATCCATCTTCCAGTAACAAGTTGTTGCCATTATCCAACCAATGATCGGGGACAGGAATAACTTGCCGATCGAACAGAATAGATAAGACAAAAAAGATGAACGCAAAAACAAATGATTTTTTTTCTGTCGATGCAATTAGTCTATAAAAGCTGGTTAAGTACGCGATCAGGATACATGAGTAAATCAAAAAAACTATTTTTTGTGGAATCCCTAGATGGAAGGGGAATCCCAGGGTGTGGAGAATAAATAAGTCATCCAATAACAGCACAGCAGTTACTGCACCTGAAGCTAGAAAAAAAACTTGCAATTTCTGTTTTGCTCTCAATTCAAGTAAAACTGCAAAAGAGAACCAGCAGACCGTGGTTGCAGCGCACCAGAACAGAACTCCAATATTGGATAAAGTTCCTGCATAAAAATACAAGTTTTCATTATATAACTTGAATTGTTCATGACACACAGCAAGGGGATCAAGAGTGAGATAATAGATGGGGACTTGATCTTGAACTTTAATGAACACCAGAATTGCCAAGATGGGCAGATAGAGGACGATAAAGACTCCTAGGGTTTTCTTGAGGTGGGAAATATTCATTGTTTTACCCTTTATGGTTATTTTGAATAGCGATGAAACAGAATAGTAGTGAGGGACTCCGAAATCTTAAAAACCTATGTATAAATCGGCTTAAACTACTCCTACAAATTCTAATTAATTATGAATCAAAATTCTCGTTGGGCCAAAATAATGGTTGCTAAGGCTAACAATGCCATGGTGTAGACTATTCCATATCCTGCATTAATCGTCAGCGTCAACGCATCGGGTAAAGAGTTCATCCCATACACCGCTAAGTTTTTCACATCTAAGCGCGATAGATCGGGGACAATGATAAATAAAACTTGGCTGAGGCGGGAAAACATGGGATTTTCGACTAAGGCATTGAGCTTCACCATATCGGCGCTTAAGTTGCCCATGAAATAAATACCAAAGGTGAGGAACAGAGCCACTAAGGAACGGGTAAAGACTCCTAATAAAATTGCTGCGGCTGTAATTAAGGAGAGCTTCAGAATCAGGAACAGAGCGGAAATTATCAGGGCAGTTAAAGACGGATAGGTGGTTTGATTCAGGCTTAAAATACCTAGGTAAATGCCCATCATTCCCACGACTAAGACGGTTAAAACTGCCGTAACTCCTAAGAATTTACCCACAATCAGTTCAGAGGTATTCAGGGGTTTTGCAATCAGTAAATAGATGGTGCGCTGATCAATTTCTTTATTGATTAATCCCGTGCTGATAAAAACGGTTATGGCTACTCCTAGAATTTCCATTAAGCCTAATCCTACATCCAGGAGGATTTTATCTTCGACTGTAGAGGCAACTTCACGAATCAAGGGAATCATGAAGACTACAACGATCGCGAACAATCCGAGGACATAGAGAATGCGATCGCGGATGGTTTCGGCAAATACATTATTGGCAATTACCCTGAGTCGATCCAAATTCATGAGTTTATCTAAAGGAATTAAGAATCAGCGTCAATCCGATAGTAATCGGAGATTATCTAGACTAAATTTTATCACGAATAGGCTCTCTTCCATGTTCTGGTCTACTAATTCAGAATTTTCAATCACCCATTCATCAATCATAAAGTATGAGTAAATCCAGCAACTGATGAGTAAACCACAAAGTAAAATAATAATATTTTTTTGTAATTGCAATCTGTTTTTCTGTAAGGGGTTGCTCAATAAGTCAGGTACAATCTGTGTTATAGCAACGACTTCAGGATAACTCACCCACAATACTTTTTGTGAAAATCGATTCAGTTTGATACTGACGATTACACAAAAGACAAACCAAACAATGATAGGTTTTAAGTCAATCCAGAAATAGCGCAAGGAATATTGGTTCAGAATCGTCCATAGGGCATAGATTAAACAAAGAAATCCGCATAGGGCTAAGAGTTCTTGTTGTTGATCATTGGGGTTTATAGCCGCGATCGCCCAAAACCCAAAACTGGTCATAAACAGGATTTGCCAGAGGGTAGGAGGTCGGGAAAAGAGAGTGGTAAAGAGTTGGATTAAACCTTTCATAGACCGATCAAGGAAAATTGATCTGAAATTTAATAAATTGAATTAAAATAATGACTAAAATTGCGCTATTACTGATTAAGTGGGCATTAAATATGGTTCGAGAAATGGCTTTTTCGATGAAGGCTTCACTGGCGGCTGTGTTAAACCCTCCTTCTCCATGTTTTTTTTCTACCCAAATTTTGCGAATGGTTCGTAAAATAGCGATTCCTTGTCGTTTGACAAACCAGCCAATCAGAAAGGCACTAATAATGGCGAGTAGCGTCCAGGATAAGCTGGATTGATCCCAGTGGCTAAAGAGGAGTAAATGAATTAAACTTTTGCTAATTCCATGGGGGAGTAGGATTTCTAGATTAAAGAATAAGAACCAACCAATCAGATTAGCAAGTAAATTGAGTGTCGCGGCGTAAAAAATACTAAAACGGCGCTGGAGTTGAAGTTGAGTGTGAAGCAGATAGGATTCAATGGCGATCGCCACCCATAAGAATAACATCTGTAGGGCGATCGCCCGTAGGGGAAGGATAACCACCATCGCCTCCATCACATCATCAAACTTGAACCGGGGGCAATTAACCGAATTAATTGCCCATCACGATCGTCTACCTGCCGTTATTCTAGCTCTTATCGAGTTCCCGGCGGAGTTGTTCGAGTTCATCATCGACGGGTGGAGTCGAGCTACTGGAACTACTCCCTTCAGGAAGAGCGCCTTGATTCGGGGATGCACCGCTTAACTGGGCTTTCATGGCAGCGAGTTCATCATCCACATCGCTTCCTTCTAAAGCCGCAAACTGTTCTTCAACCCCGGTTCCGCCAATTTCATAGGCTGCCTGGCTTCTGGCTTCCATTTGCAGCACTTTTTCTTCCATTCGGTCAAACGCAGCTAGGGAACTGCTGGTTCCCATATTCGAGACCGTATTTTGCAAGTTTTCTTGGGCTTTGGCGGCACTCAGCCGTGCTTTGAGCATATCTTTCTTGGTTTTCGCCTCAGAAATCTTGCTCTCTAGCTGCATTAAGTTTTTCTTCAGGGTATCCACCTGGGCGGTTTGTTGATCTAAAGAAACTTTAATGGTATTGGCATTATCAGCCTGGGCTTTTTTGCGCTGCAAAGCTTCCCGTGCCAGATTCTCGTCGCCCTTCTGTAGAGCCAGTTGGGCCCGTTGTTGCCATTTGTTGGCTTCATTTTGGGCAGTGTTAAATTGTTGCTGGCTTTTCTTTTGGCTGGCGATCGCACTGGCTACCGCTTGCCGGAGTTGTACTAGATCTTCCTGCATATCAATAATAGACTGCTCTAGTATCTTCTCCGGGTCTTCTGCTTTGCTAACGAGATCGTTTACATTAGCTCTCAGAACTCGGCTGATCCGGTCGAATAATCCCATAGTTCTAATTCTGCTTTCCTATCAGGGTCTATATACAAATTATAGTTGAGTGTCAAAGGCAATAGGAAGTGGGGAGTGGGGAATGGGGAGATAGGGGGATGGCCATCTCTACTCCCTACTCATGACTCATTACTCATGACTCACAGTTCATTCAGTCGCGATCGCAGTTCCTCTAACTCCTGGTCGTACTCCGATTGACTTCTGGGGCCTTGGCTTTCCAGTTGAGTTTTAATCGCACTCAGTTCCTCCTCGACTGAACTCTCTTGGGCCGATTCTAAAGCCTGGAACTGATGTTCCACACGATCGCTTCCCCATTGAGCCAGTTCCGCTTGGGCTTCGAGTTGTTGCACCTTATTCTCCATGCGCTCTAAAGCTGCTCCTGTGCCCTTGGGATTCAATTGATGCATGACTTGGTGCAACTGTTCGGAGGTTTTGGCCGCACGGGCGCGGGCAATATAGAGGTCTTTTTTGGCTTTAGCTTCCGCTATTTTGCCCTCTAGGGCGTGTAAATCCTGCTTCAGACGATCCACCACAGCCCCTTGCTGTTGCAAGTGTTCCTGGAACAGTCGAGCCGTTTCTAGGTAAGGTTTGCGGCAGGTGAGAGCTTCTCTGGCTAGAGTTTCATCCCCTTTTTCTAGGGCAAGTTGGGCCCGTTTGTGCCAATCTTCGGCGCTCACTTGGGCTTGATGATATTGTCGCTCTGTACGTTTTTGCACGGCGATCGCCTGAGCCACTGATTGTCGCAGACGCACCAGCTCATCTTGCAACTCTAAGATAGCCGTCTCTAGGAGTTTTTCCGGGTCTTGCCGTTGGGCGATCCAGTCATTAACATGGGCACGGACGGCACGAATTAGGCGATCGACAACACTCATAATCCCATCTCGATTTACTCATAATCATAAATTTTGGCAGAAATTCCCTCAATCTTCAGTTCCTCTACCAACGCTTCGGCCATACCCAAATACTCAAATACGGCCAACTGCACATAAATTCCATCCTCAAAATTGCGTAAATAGGCATCGGGAATCAAGGATTGAATTTTCGCCATCGTCTGACCGTCCTCATAGTTAGCCACCACATAATAAGAGTTCGGATTTCCCGATTCTGGCACAGTGGCTACCGGTTCTGGCATCCATTCCTGCTCTGGAGGCATATCAACAGGAATCGGAATCGACCCCGCAAAGCCCTGGATATAGCTTTGAGGCGGTACAGGTTCAGAAAAAGAAGGAGCCTCTGGGGGCACAATGGGAGCGGCTCCTTGTAACTGGGGCAGTTCCGGAGGGTTAAGGGGGACAGTTTCCGTAGGAACTGTTTTAGGAGTTGGAGGAGGGGGTAAAGGAGCGGCAGCTTCTTCTACTGGGGCACTCTCAGGTGCGGACGGTTGGGGTTGAGTAGAAAAGACCGGTAAGCTCAACACTCGCATATTCAGCCCTGATGGGCGCTCTTCTTCCGCAGGGGTCGGGGGGAGGGGGGTGCGGTCTACCACAGGGGAAGCCATGGGGGAAGGTTGGACGGGTTGCTTCGGTTCCAGAATACTGAGACGCTCTAGAGTTAAGCGATCGAATTCTGAGGTGGGACGGTGGGGAGATTGGGAAACCTCGGAAGGATTCCCTGGAGTTGGGGAGGGTTCGGCAGGGGTGGGAATCGGTTGTTGTGAGGGACTGTTGGGAAGCAAATGGCGAATGAGAGAAGGATTGAGGAAGATGACCCCAAAGGTAATGCACAGGAGAATTAATAGCAGGGTCAAGCCGATACCCAGGGGAGAGAGCCAGGGGTTAAAGGCTGGCTGTGTGAGGGGGGTTTCCTCTTCCTCTTCTTCCTCTGCCAAACTTCTGAGCAGTTCTTCGGAGGATTCTAGGTAATCGTCTGGGGGGCTATCGGGTTCAAATCCGGTGTCGGGTTCGGCTAGATTTTGGTCAGCGAAAGAGGTCGAAAGGGCAGTCTCTAGCTCTGGATCGACGGATTTGGGGCTGGGAGCTGCTGGCGTGGCTGGCGGTGAAGTCGGTTGGGGACGCTCTGGAGGGACAGAAACTAAGTCTAAGGGTTTACCTTGATTTCCCGAAGTGCTTGGCCTTAGAGCATAGCTTTTCAGGGTTGGAGCATATCCCTGTCGATGTCGCCGATAACGGGTTAATTCTTCCTCTAGGCTGACATTGAGACTGGTTAGAGCCGCTTGCAGGGGTAAGGAGATGGCATAGGTCTGATGGGGTTGGGTGGTTGGTTTTGCCGGAAAACGGTTACTCATCGCCAAAGTCTCGCCTCTAGCTATTGGGTGAATCTGCTTATTTGAGGGTTGATTGTATCTTATTTTGATGCGTAATGATAGGGAGACTATTTTATTTTATTCACAAAGATTTAAATTACAGCCCTCTTTATCTTCATTTCTTGTAGCCCTGACTACTTTTTGGCGATCGCTTGTATGAAGAGGTTAAGGGTGTGTTATTCAGTAGTTTTCTCAGGCAGAGGATACAGGTAGCGATCGAGATTAATCAGGGGGCAAACTTGGCCGGTCTCCTTGATCCCCAAGGGGTTTATCCCGGAAATCCTCCCTTATCTGTGAACAGGATGATAGTGAAAACGGGGAATTCATGTCCAAATTTAAAGGAAACATAAAAAAAGTATGAAGCTCTTTTCATTTTCTAGAAAAGATAACTGAAAATAGAAGTGAAGCCTATGCCTGCCTCTGATTGAGGATTCCCCATGAACAACTCGAATTGTCAAACGTCCGCCTGTCGGTATTGCCGCCACTTTACTCCCGAAGGTCGGCGAGGGGGCAACTGCCAACAGCTTGGCGTTCCTGTACGCGGTGGATGGAAAGCTTGTCCCTTAGCTATGCCTGCCTTTGCTCCTTCTTGGGAAGGTTCAGAATTGTGGCAGTATCAACCCTTAACTATGATTGAAGCTGATTCTAAGTCCTTAGAACCGGTTGCCCTCAAAGAGTCACGACCTAACTTGAGTGTGGTCGAAGATGATTTAGATCAAGGCCTAGCCTTAGCTTAGGCATAAAGAAACAACCGATAAGATTAACTCGTTTTTAAGATAAAAAGTTTAAGAAAAACCGAAAACCTTTTTTACACCCCCTAGATCACTCTAGGGGGTGATTTCCCTAGGGGACAGCGCTGTATTGCCCCAATCGGATAAAATAGATTAGATCGATCGCACTATCTTCTGGATCGCGTATCATGTCTCGACCTATTGCCTATCTTGCCCAAGGTAAACTTTATCTTCAAGAGGCTGAGAATCAATTTCGGGAAATAAAGAGTGAATTTGGCCAATCGATTCAACGCCAGCGCTTGCAAGTTCAGCGCCGGAATGCGTGGAAAGATCGGGGAATTCGTTCGATGATGATGTCTCCCCAAGCCATGGCTCAGTTGGAACAACAGGCGGAAGCGGTGATTCCGATTGCCATTAGTAGTCTGTGTAATTCGGGAGAGGGAAAGTTATTTTATGCCCTAGAAGCGGGGGAGATGGGGGCTTTATTTCGGTTCGATCCCAAGGGCGATCGCGAAGATCGGCTCTTTCACAATGCGGATTTCCAGATTAGCCATTTAGATTATACTGCCGACCAGGATTTAATTGCCTGCACCAAAACTTATCCCACCGGGATTACCAATATTGCTACCCTTTCGCCCAACAGTGTGCGCCCCAATGATATTACCGAAGGGGATTCTATTGATTTAGCACCGCGCTGGATACCGAATCAAAAGGCTTTGGTTTATCAATCGGCTGGAGTTAGTCGCAATAGTGAAGGGTTTGTGATCGATCGCGCTCCCTTTTCCATCGAAAAGTTGGATTTTAATCAACAGGAGCTAAGTACCCTCGCAGAAGATCCCAAGTCTGATTTTTTGGGCCCTCAAATCGGTTCTGATGGTCTACTGTATTATATTCGCCGTCCCTATCGTTCGTTTCACCGTTCGTTTAATATCTGGCAGTTTTTGAAGGATATTCTTTTAATTCCTGTGCGTTTGGCCTATGCCATTTTCCAGTTTTTTAACTTCTTTAGCCAGAGTTTTACAGGCAAGCCTTTGATCGCTGCGGGAACGCAACAAAAGGTCGAACCGAAACGGATGCGGATTTGGGGAGATTGGTTAACGTTGGATAACCTCCCCAATGAACATGCCGAAGATGGGGATGCACCGCCTTTGGTTCCCTCCAGTTGGGAGTTGGTGCGCCAAGGAACCCAGGGAGTGCCGGAGGTGCTGGCGACGAGTGTTTTGGCTTATGATTTGGCGGCTGATGGTACAGTGGCTTATAGCAATGGCAGTGGGATTTATCTGTTGTCTCCTGAAGGGGAACGGCAACGGGTGGAGATCGCCCGTCAAATTGAGGATGTGAGGTTTCTGGAGCAACGGGAGCAGCAGGAATGATGAATTTTTGGCATAAGTATGAAGGGGCGATTGCCAAAACGGAGAGTTTGCTCTACGGGAATCTCGATCCGGATTTAGAGGGGTTGGAAACTGAGGATTTAGAACGGGATTTACAGCAGAAAATTGTCCACACCCAGGATCTTGTGTGTGCCTATACTTTGAATCTAGGCGCTTATCAAATTTTAGGCGCTGCGGGGATAACGTTGCTGCAATCCATCCGGCGATCGATTCCGGCTTCAATTCCGATTATTCTCGATGCCCAATATAGCGATTTAGAGACGAGTACCGGGTTCGCTCGGTTGGTGTTTGAAACCTGGCAAATGGATGGCTGTACGGTACTGCCCTATGCAGGTTTAGACCAAGTGGCTCCGTTTTTGATGTATAGCGATCGCCTAGTCTTTGTTCTTTGTTATACCGGCAATCCCTCCGGCTCCGTTCTCCAAGATTATCCCCATAGCAATACTCCTCTCTATCTCCATCTCGTCGAAGCCGCCCAAAGTTGGGGCACACCCGATCAAGTCGCCCTATCCCTAGGGGAAGTGATGCCGGATGTGTTGGCACAAGTTCGTTTAGCGGCTCCAGAACGGTTGATTTTATTGACCGATTATGATAGTATATTCCCGGAAGTTACAGAAATTTTAGATGCGGGTTTGAATGGGAGTGGGGATGGCTTATTGCTGCCGATTCCTCCAGAAAGTTTTGCAGAAGACAACCCCAGAAGGGCGATCGCCGATTTACGCGATCGTATCAATCAAGAACGACAACAAAAACTCGAAGGGAGTCCCACCTGCGAGCTATGGGTTCCTGATGTCTGTTTCTTGGACTCAACCCCCTATCGAGATTTAATCCTGCAACTCTATGATATTGGCTGCATTACCTTTGGCGATCATGTGCAAGCCTCCGGTCAAGTGTTTCCCTACTACATTGACCTGAGAAAAATCATTTCCTTACCGCAAATTTTCCATCAAATTGTCAGCGCTTATGGGGATATTTTGAACACCTTAGAGTTTGACCGCATTGCCGGAATTCCCTACGGAGCCTTACCTACTGCTACCGGATTAGCCTTGCGCCTAGAACATCCGATGATTTATCCCCGTAAAGAAGTAAAAAATTATGGGGCAAAACGGTTAGTCGAAGGTCACTTTGAACCCGGTGAAAAAGTGGTGGTGATTGAGGATATCCTAATTACCGGACGCAGTGCCATGGAAGGAGCGGCGAAACTCCAATCAGTGGGTTTAGAAGTCGAAGATATTGTGGTGTTTATCGATCATGAGCGGGGAGTGAAAGAGAAACTGAAAGAACAGGGTTATTGTGGCCATTCCGTCTTAACCTTATCGGAAATTGCCCAAACCCTGAAAGAAGGGGGACGAATTACAGGGGATCAGTATGAATCCTTGATAAGGGAATAGGGAATAGGGAATGGGGAATGGGGAATGGGGAATTTGGGTTAAAACTCAGAAATAGTAATACACTAGAAAGAAATACCCTCGTAGAAAACCATGCGCGATCCAGAACTTGATGGTTTACTCTCCGATCTCCAGAGCGACTCCGAACCAGTGCGCGAACAAGCGATTCAGGAACTATGGCGGCGCTGGTTTAACCAGAAGGGAATGATGGGGTTCAAGCGACTGCAACAAGCTCAGAGAGTCTTGGAGACGGGTCAATTTGAGAGAGCAGAAGAGATGTTAACGGAAGTCATTCACGCTTGGCCCGATTTTGCGGAGGCTTGGAACCGTCGAGCCGTATTATATTATATGCGCCGAGAGTATTACAAGGCGATCGCCGATTGTGAGGAGGTGATGCGCTTAAATCCGAATCACTTTGGCGCACTCCATGGGTTAGGATTATGTCATGCGGCCCTGGCTCAGTATCGGCAGGCGATCGCGGCGTTTCGTCAAGCTTCGGCTATTGTTCCCCATGCGATCGAGAATCAGCGCCTCATCCTCGAATGTACCGCCCGGTTAAATTAACGTAAAAATGATTACTCTTAATCTCGATCCCATCATTCAACTCACCCCTGAGCAATTTTATCAACTCTGCCAAGAAAACCCAGAAGTTAAACTCGAACGCAGTGCAACGGGAGAACTCCATATCATGCCCCCGACTGGTGGCGAAACGGGCCGTGTAAATACTAAATTGATTGTGCAACTGGCTGTGTGGAATGAACAAACCCAACTCGGTGAAGTGTTCGACTCTTCCACTGGGTTTCATTTACCCAATGGCAGCGATCGCTCCCCAGATGCAGCTTGGATCGCCCAAGAGCGTTGGCACAATCTTACCCCAGAACAACGGGAGAAGTTCCTCCCCCTGTGTCCCGACTTTGCGGTGGAAATTCTCTCTCCGAGCGATCGTTTGGCTAAAACTCAAGCTAAAATGCAGGAATACCTCGATAATGGTTGTCGTCTCGGTTGGTTGATTAATCGCAAACAGCGCCAAGTGGAAATTTACCGTCCCGGAAAACCCCCAGAGGTGTTAGACGCTCCCACCCGTGTATCCGGCGGAGAGGTTTTGCCAGGTTTTTCTCTAGATTTGACTGCCATTTGGTAGGGGGCGATCGCCGATTGTGATATCAAATCTGAATAATGTCAGTTATGATATGTCATTGCGAATGGAGCGAAGCGGAATGAAGCAATCTCAAACATCTCGGTAGGTAAGAATGTAGGTTGGGTTGAGGAACGTTTCGCTTCGCGACATGAACATGTCGGCTTTGCCGAAAACCCAACACCCGTCTGACGAAAGTTGGGTTGAACGAAGTGAAACCCAACCTACAGTTTTAAGCTTGCCAAGCTACTATAACTACTACAATATTTTTTGCAAAGCGACGGTAAAACCCGGAATCACATCTTCTCCTTCTAGGATTGCATTCTCTGGATATTGCGTAATCGAACCATCAGCACGATAAACAAAAGCACGACGGTTGATGCGATCGATTAACCATCCTAATTTCACCCCATTGTCGATATATTCTGCCATCTTTGCTTTTAACTTAGTTAAGCTATCCGTCTTAGAACGAATTTCAATGACAAAATCAGGGACTATATCACAAAATTCGTCTTCTCCAGTATCCCATCCCTCTGGTAAACGTTCTTGGGCAATAAAAGCAGCATCAGGAGAGCATAACGCACCGTTAGCAAGTATAAAACCTGTACTCGAACTAAAAACTTCTCCTAACTCATGAGAGTCTACAAAGGCGAATAAATAAGCACCTGCTTTTAGTTCTCGATTACCCGAAATTTTTCCAGTTGGTGGCATTGTGATTAAAGTTCCATCGGCATTGCGTTCAAATCTCAGTCCGGGATTTTGGGAACTGAGTTGCATTAATTCTGCATCGGTAATGGGTTTAATGGCTAGGGTCATGATAGCGCGATCGCATGGGTTTACTCGTTTCCTCTCATATTAACCGACTCTCTTGATAAGTGGTTGTTGAGTACCTCTGTTACAGGGTGGGGGGATGGGGGGATAGGGAGATAGGGGGTTTCAGGAACAATAATGTAGCAAACATTTAAGAATTTGATTTATGATGACTCTTAACCTCGATCGCATCTTCGACTGGCTTTCATTTACCCAATGGCAGCGATCGCTCCCCAGATGCGGCTTGGCTCACTAAAGAGCGTTGGCATAATCTTACCCCAGAACAACGGGAGAAGTTCCTCCCCCTATGTCCTGACTTTGCGGTGGAAATCCTCTCTCCGAGCGATCGTTTGGCTAAAACCCAAGCTAAAATGCAGGAATACCTCGATAATGGTTGCCGTCTCGGTTGGTTAATTAACCGCAAACAGCGCCAAGTCGAAATTTACCGTCCCGGACAACTTCCAGAGGTGTTAGACGCTCTCCCCCATGTATCCGGCGGAGAGGTTCTGTTGGGTTTCTCCCTAGATTTGACTGCCATTTGGTAAAAGCAATCAGAATTGATAAAGGGGATAGAAATGATCGGTACAGATAAACATCGATGGGATCAGACCTTGGCCGCAGGCAGTTTAGTCGTTCTCTGTGCAGTCGCGATCGCCACTTTGCAACTGCCCAAACTCAATCAGCTCAAGTCAGCTCAAGTACAACGCACAGAAGCCCAATTGCAGGGTGAAGTCGCTCAAGAGGCGATCGAACTCAAATTACTCAACATTCTACCCAACTTTGGCTTTGATAACTTAATTGCGGATTGGGCCTATGTTAAATTTTTAGTCTATTTTGGTGACGATCTCGCTCGCGAACAAACTGGATATGAACTGACTCCAGAATATTTTGAAATTGCCCTCAATGAAGACCCCCGGTTTATTCCTGCTTATTTTGGACTCTCTGCAAGTGTATCATTGTACTTGGGTAAACCAGAAGTCTCCACTGCAATGATGGAAAAAGGATTACATTTACTTTCTCCTCAAGATCCTCCCCGCTCCTATTATATCTGGCGCTACTTGGGAATTGACCAACTCCTCTTTTTAGACAATGCTCAAGCAGCACGAGAATCCTTTACTAAAGCGGCTGAATGGGCCAGTAAATATTCTGATTCAGAGAGTGAGAATGTAGCTACCCTTTCTCGCTCAACCGCAGAGTTTTTAGCTCAAAATCCTGATAGTAAACAAGCTCAGTTTGCCGCTTGGATGTTAGTGTATCAGAATGCTGCTGATGAGCAAACCCGCGATCGGGCGATCGAGGGAATCAGATCCGTAGGTGGGATCGTTCAAATAGCAGAAAATGGTGACATGATTATTGAACCTCCCCCTAATGACTGAACCCTGTCTTAAAATTGCGTTTCTAGAAATTCTTCCAGAGAATAAGCACTAACAGAAGATAAGAGCTTAGGAATAGAAGACTCGCATTCTAAAGACAAACGCCCTTGCAGTTGAGGATATAAAGCCTGTAACTGTAAGGGTCCTAAAGATCCAGTTAAGCAAATTTCTAGGCCTTCAGCTTGATCAATATTGTCTTCAATCAGTAAACCCATAATCACAGTAGAAATAGCAGCATCCGCATCTTCATCACTAACATTGTTCGTTTCCACTAGCAACGTCATGTCATCCTTTTGCCCATGGCTTATCACTGTCTTCAATGCCATAGCTAAATCCGATAATAGAATATCCTCTGGTTGACTCCAGTCCGGAAAAATAATTAAATTTATCTGTCCTAACCTTAAGTTTTGTTTGATTTCAGAGAGTTGATACTTCTCGAATACCTCCACTAATCTAGATTCAATTTCAGAGGAGTATGACCAACTATCTAAAAAGTGAGGCATCCCTTGCATGGCTTGCTGTATCTGATGACCATATTGTTCGCGCAATTGGAAATCTGTACCTAGAGCAACTGCTTTTTCAAAATAAGAAGTTTCATCTTGAGCGATCCATGAACTCATTTCCATTGCTTCTAACAGGGCAGCACCTAATCGAGTATGAGAGTGTTTACCTTCCATCACCACCACAGGTAAATTAGTCAGTAAAGGCTCCACGAGAGAGATTAAATCCGTATAAGGATAAGGAGATAGATAGATATCTGTTTGCTTCAAAAGAGCTTGTAGATCGGTATGACTATTAACATCAGAAACCCAAATCACTCTCTCCTCACTCACATCCTGCTGTTTTAAAGTCATCCGTAAACGCTGTTTCCAAGCTGCTAAAAGCATTTTTGGCACCGGTCTAGTAACAGTTGAATAGAGCAATAAAATAGAGTCAGGGACTTCCTTAAGAATTTTGACCCAAGTCTTTTCGACTTCCGGAGTAATTGCTTGACTCTCTCCTCCATAAATATAGACTACTGAAGAGCCAGTAATACCTAAAGTTTCTCGGTCAAAACTTCGGCTAGGAATGCCCCATGTTTCACAACCAAAATCTATTGCTTGACCAATTTGTGACAAATTAATCGTTGAATCATTTATTTCTTCGGACTCTAGGAGATCTCCTGACAGATAATAATCAATATTTCTTATTTGTGGATTTAAGCCTGAATAGCTCCCTAGAATTTGAATCCGAGCCAACCGGAAATTTGCCAATACACTCAGATAATTCACTTCCTCTGTTGTTGTACCCGCAATCCATAAAATATCTAGGTCTTCTTCACGAATTTTTTGGATTGTATTGGGTAAATCTTCTGGAAGCTGTACGCCTACATCAGCATGACCCGAACAATACCGTTCTAAGCGATCGCCTGTTGCCTGAATCGAATACAAAGCAATTTCAAATCGATCCCGATTCAGATGTTTATAAGCCGGTAGACTTAAAAAAGTATCAGGTTTTAATCCAAAATTGCCTGACAAAATTCCTAAACGGATTTTACTTCTTTCGGGGAGTCTAGGCGCAAATGTGTAGTCTACAGAGTGCCCAGGTAGCATACACCAATATTCCATCAGTTTAGCTCTTTTAATATAAAGATCGTTCAAGTTTGTATCGGTTTGATACAAACAACGAAAATTGCTGAGTTTTTGGAAATAGTAAACAATTTGTTGACTAATCTTTGAAGAGGGGTTACTTTCAATAATCGAAGAGATGTAATTCATCCAACACTCTAGATAGTTTCGATATTGGTTGGCTTCTCCAACCTCTTGATATAATCCCGGAGGCATGAATGAAAACTTGAGATAATCAGGTAGTAACCATTGAGGAATTCGAGACCAATCATACTGAATTGGTAATTGATGAGGGTAAGCATACAGCATACCTACCAATAAGGATTGGATTTCTTTAGATTGGTTTTCAGTATTTGTGGTCATCATAATATTAATTTCCTCTCTTTTTTTATTATCCATAAAAGTTGAGAACAGTATCTTAATTTTCCATGAATTTCTTAATCCTTTAATAATTGTTTTATGGCTTTCTTCTATTTCCGATTCTGAGAAATTCGAGAATGTCTTCATTAGTTCAGGAATTAAAATTGAAAAATCTAATTCAAAAACTATTTTTTGAGTTAAATAATCTACCCAATTATTGCACTCCAGTTGAGCTGGATGTTTGAGAGGAAACATCATAGATTGATAGGGTATTCCATCGAGTAATCCATTGCTCAATTGGGTATTTGTTCCTTCTTGATTAAATCCGAGGTTAGAAACCAAGTTTTTTTCAGGAACAATGGTTAATCCGTTTCTTCGCCAACAGGCAAATTTCCATCGATAAGCCCAAGAATTAATATACCCTTGATAAGTAGCTTCAAAAATCTTTGTCCATTGGGCAACAACTTGAGGTTCTGGAAATAATTCTTGTAACCAATTTTTTTCTCGCAGTCTTGGCCATTCTTCCATTTCAAAATCAAAATGCTGCCAAGCTCTCCTCCAAGTTGCCCAGCCCCAACAATCAATATATCTGGAAAAGTAATAACTTTCTGGAGTGGGTTGATATCCAAAGAAAAAATTAGTCCCCGTAATAACCATGACTTCTTCAGTATTTCGGTAGTGACTTAAAAGTTCTTCGCAAAATCTGAAGAAGGTTATATCAGGAAGACAATCATCTTCAAGAATAATGGCTTCCTCAACGGTTTCAAAAACCCAATCTAAGCCACTAGCCACTCGATGTTTAAGACCAAGATTTTGATCGGCATAGTTTTTGAGAATTTCACAATCCCAGTCTACTGTATCAATAATTTTTCGGGTTTCTTCACATTTTTGAGCTTCTCCTGGCTGATCTAGACGAGGGCCATCAGCAATAACCAATAACTTAGGAGGTTGAACCTGACGAACTACATCAAACAGTCTTTGCGTTAATTTGGCTCGCCTAAATATAATTAAACAGACTGGAGTTGTAGTTTTGTATTCTAACATAGAAGACTGAAATCCATTAACACTTAAACTCACTTTTTTTATAGGGATGAAAGAGCGGGAATAGCCGCACCTCTTAAAGAACGATGTATGGAAAGACCAGGTAAGACATCACCCATCATATGAGTGATGTCTTTCAAAGTTTTTATGTAAGGGCTATAGATAAACTCAAATATTCTTCTTTCTTGCAGGTTAGCTAATTTGAACTGTGGATTCAAAGAGGATATTTCAAACCCTTTTTTGTAGCTTTTAAATCCATGAAAATGAAAAAATATTAGAGGGAGTTCATCAACAAATATGTTATTTCCACTCTTATGAATTTGATAATTATTGGTATTCCAGTGAGAAACATTAGCACCTTTATGGTGTATGACTACCACTCCCGAAAATCGCTCTAACCAATCATCAAGATATTTTTGATCTGCAAATCTTGTAGGTTCTGGTCGGTCATAACACCATTCTATACACCGCTCTCGCCACCATTGCAAACAATTCAGAGCATTTTGATCGGCGCGAAATGATAACCATCCTACATTGTAGATGCCAAATTGCTTGAGTTCTAGGCAATCGGGTGAAAATCGATGTTCTATAATCGCAATGGAGCGATCGCCAATTTCTTGATAAATAGGCTGTAAGTCAGAGTAAAAAAACAAATCTGAATCTAAGTAGGTCAGTAAATCTATTTGCGGATTGTTTCTTAAAACGTATAAGGGTAAACAAGGAGTACAGGTAAAGTAGTATTCAACAATCGTTCGATTTTGTTTAGCTCTGAGTAAATCCGGATCGCTACGTTCTAGTTTATCTAGGGGGATTAAATGCACATTAGGATAGTTGAGTTTTTGAAGGGCATCATAACAAATGCGACTCAGACAAAGTACCCACAATTCAAAGTCACCACAAAATTTTTGTAAGGACTGATAGAGGGCTAATCCTTTGGGTAAATAGTTATGATCGAAGTAGGTGCAAAAATAACGCATAATCAATTAAAAATTAAAACTCATTTGAAAGATTTAACTCCAGCAATCACAGCCTGACTGACCGTGGTAGCTTCTTCATCGGTGAGCTGGCCATACATTGGTAAACTCAGAATTTCACGACTGATCTTTTCGGTCACACTTAGTCCTTTTGGAGAAATGGCTAATTGTTGGTATGCAGGCTGCTGATGAACCGGGACGGGATAATGAATGGCTGTGCCAATTCCCTCTGCTTTCAAAAATTGTTGCAGAGTGTCTCTGGAGTCAGAACGAATAACATACTGATGATAAACTGGATCGACATCTCCTTGAGTTTGGGGAAGAGTCAGAGGTAAATCACTTAAATTTCGATCGTACACTTTAGCCACAAGTTTTCGTTGTTTATTATCCTGGTCAAGGGCAGATAATTTGACTCGCAAAATAGCTGCCTGTATCGGATCTAAACGACTATTCATGCCGGAAGCATCACTAATAAAGCGTTGTTTCCAGCCATATTGTCGTAAGATCAAGAGCTGGTTAGCCAGTTCAGCATCGTCGGTAATGACCGCTCCACCATCCCCTAAAGCCCCTAAATTCTTAGTTGGATAAAAGCTGAAGGCTCCTACTTTTCCCCAAGTTCCTGTTTTCTTATGGTTGAAGATTGCGCCGTGAGATTGGGCGCAATCTTCGATGACTTCTAGTTCGTAGCGACGGGCAATTTCTAAGATGGAGGTCATGTCGGCCGGGTGACCGTATAGATGAACAGGGATAATAGCTTTGACTTGAAGGTGAGGGTGTTTATTGAGTTCAACAAGGGTATCTTCAAGGGAGTTGGGATCGAGGGTAAATGTAACTGGATCGATATCGACTAAAATTGGGGTTGCTCCGGCAAGTTCAATCGCAGTAACGGTAGCAACGGCTGTATGAGAGACAGTAATCACAGCGTCGCCTAATCCAATTCCACAAGCCTTTAATGCCAGGACTAAGGCATCTGTACCACTAGCGACACCAACCGCATAACTGGCTCCCATGTATTGGGCGAATTCTTTTTCAAAAGCGGTTACTTCTTCACCTAAAATGTACCATCCACTTTCTAACACTCGATGAATGGCTTGATCAATGTCTGTTTTTTGAGCCAGATAACCGGCTTTAGGATTGGTTTGAAGGAGCATGAGGTTGGTGGAGATGGTGTGATGGATTAAGCTAGAGATATTGAGATAAGCGATCGCGGTAAAACGCTAGGGTTTGAGTTAAGCCTTCTTCCAAAGAGGTTTTCGGAGTCCATCCTAGACTGGATTTAATCTTACTGTAATCGGTATAGTAGTCACCGATATCAATCCGTTTTCGTTCTGCTGGAAATTCGCGAATTTGAAATTCTCCCCCATTATTGACTTTAATCAAGAGTTCAGCCGTTTCCCGCAGGCTAATAATGCGATCGCCCCCTAGATTAAAAATTTGTCCTTCTGCTGCGGGTTGAACGGCTGCCATTAACATGGCATCAACAGCATCTTCGACATAAGTGAAATCCCGAAGTTGCTCTCCACCCCACACTTCAAAGGGTTTCTTTTCAACCACCAAACGAACCCAAATACCTAGAAAGGTTTGTCGTGCATCCTTAACCCGCATTCGGGGGCCATAGGTATTGGTTAAACGTAAAGCACAAGAACGAATCCCATAGACATTATTATAGAGGATATGATACCACTCTCCTGCCATTTTGTTAATCCCATTGACATCTACAGGACGGAGCAAATGGTTTTCATCTACGGGTAAGTAATCTGGTTTGCCGTAGAGTTGACGGGTACTGGCAAAAACGAGTTTGATATCTGGGTTATAATTGCGACAAGCTTCTAAGATGGAAAGTTGCGATCGACAATTAATCTCTAAGTCCGTATAAGGATCGTGCATAGAGTCCAAATGGCTCGTTTGTCCAGCCAAATTAAATAAGTAATCTTGGCCCTGAACCAAATAACGCATACTATACTGATCTCTGACATCAGAAATGTTGATTTTGACTTGGTTTTCAATACCATTAATATTAAATAAGTTTCCTCCGTATTCAGGAATTAAACTGTCCACTAACAGTACCTTAGCACCTAGTTTGAGCAGTCGTCGAGCCAGGTTACTACCAATAAAACCCAATCCTCCAGTAATTAAGACTTTTTTATCGGCAAATGTACTATCTTTCATAATTTTCAACCTACTTGGATATAGACTTTCATCAATACCTATTCAGAGTTTCGAGCAAAGAGTAATCCTCGACCTTCTCCCACTTCTGGAGCGCCAGGAACAGGGAAACGCTCCGCAATTAAAAAGTCTCTAACTTTTTTCATATTTAAGTTTTCTACATAGTTCACTAATTCATGAAGATTTAAAAACCAGCTTAAATATTCTGTATTATAACCATAACTATAAGCCCTCTGTAAAACCACAAAAGAGGAATGATTCTGAACAATTGGCAGTCGGGTTATATATAAATATAACCGGGTACTTTTAACCATATTTTCTATCAACGTTTGCCAATCTTGTGCATATTGGAGTGCCGAACTGCAAAATACTAAATCATATTCATGGGCAAAACAGTCCCGATCTTCTTCATAGAATGTAACATCAGTGTGAAGCGATCGACCCGCTTCACACAATACAGGAACTTCTGCACAGGAATAATTGATTTTTACATTAGGAAGTAAGGCTTTAGCTATCAAATAATACTCTCCTAATCCTCCACCCCAATCTAAGATAGAAATTTCCTCTTTTTTCTGAGCAGTTAAAGACAAAACATAAGACCAAAGAATGTAATTATTCTGTTGTGAATAGTCATGAGATAGCAAAGCATTTTTTTTCAGTTGCTCAACCAAACCTTTCCACTGATCTATCCGAACATCCAAAATATCCTGAATATTCCATCCTTTGATTTTTTCATTTCTCCGTAACCACCCTTCTGGGACATACTCCCATTGAGGTTGGTAGCTAGTTGAGTCTAAATATTTTAAAGCAAAATTGAGCAATTCATTTTCTTTTTCAGTCCTAGGACAGTCTTTTATTAAGCTATCTAGCACTTGTTGATGGAGCTTCTGAGTCACGGGTAATTGTTCCAGTGGAGTAGTCAATAAAGTCTCACAAAGTTGTTGACGAACTTGTTTACATGAGTGGATACAATCCAGGTTTTCTGGTGACTCTTGACAACCATATCGATTTTGTTTTAGTTGTGTTTGTAAGTCTTCAATTTTAATCGTCAATCTAGCTCTAGCATCAGAAGATAACCGTTGTGGCAATTGATAGTTAACTAGATTATGCTGAATGGGTTTTTCTGACTTAGTTAAGGTAGCATAGACCGTCATTATTTCTTGAGGATGGTGTTTTTTGTATAATCCGGGAATTTCTTGAATAACTTCAATTCCTTCATCAGCTCGAATCAACAATCGCCAATCACATTCTAACACTTTAAAACCGGCTTGTTGACTCAAGTTTTTGAGGCATTCTGCTGAGTAACGCCAATAATCCCTAGGGGAAGGATGATAAGGAAAAGAAAATACGGTTTCAATAATCAGCAACCCTTCTGGTTTCATTATTTTATAAAAAGCATCAAAAACTTCAAAGGGATTTTCTACATGCTCAATGACATTTAAGCAAACTGCTGTGCCGAAAAAATTCGAGTATAGAGA
The DNA here is from genome assembly GCF_030068505.1 of Roseofilum capinflatum BLCC-M114. Classification (NCBI taxonomy): domain Bacteria; kingdom Bacillati; phylum Cyanobacteriota; class Cyanophyceae; order Desertifilales; family Desertifilaceae; genus Roseofilum; species Roseofilum capinflatum. Next base: position 39,685 of record NZ_JAQOSO010000003.1, on the reverse strand, counting down.
AGGGAGTGCTTCAATTTCAGGCGAGTCATTTTCAGGATTAAGAACTAAATATTCCGGATCAATGTGATCAAAAGGCCTTTGATTTAAGTGGATATATCTAGAATACTGATCTTGAGTTTGAATGGTTATATTATAATCTGCTATAGTGGGCTTCTCCAATCCACCTAAATCAACAAAAGGCTTTCTTAATCCATATTTTTGAACTTGTTCAGTAACGAGTTTAATATCATCCCAAAACATTAATTTTCTCCATTTTCTAAAGTCTATAAAATTAACTTAAATTTATTTAAATTCAGATTTTAAAGCTTTTGAACTATGGCATAGTTTAAGTGATATAAGTTTTCTTTCGATTCCATCACATCGGTTTTTATATCAAAACCTTGAGAGTTTTCATGGATAAAAACTTGCCAGCTTTCTGGACTCCAAAAATTAATATGTCCAGCGAAAGAATCGACTCTACCATTCGGAACTGTTAAAATCAAAGTTCCCTTGATTTTAATCATCTTTAAGAGATTAATCAGAGCTTTTTGAGGGTAGAGTAGATGCTCTAGAACTTCAGTACAAAATACGACATCAAAAGTTTGATTAACTCCTTCATATATATCATTTTGCTCAAATTCACAATCAGGATAAGAATGTATTGTTTGAGCGGTTTTTACTGCTGATGAAGAAAAGTCAAACCCTTTAATCAACAAAGGTTGATAATTTTCTCTAATCATTAGCAAGAGTTGGCCAAATCCACATCCTACATCAGCAATTGTTTTGTGATGGTAATCAACTCCATGAGAAACAGCTAAGTCAATTACATCTCGATAAAAAGCAAATTGTTCTTTACAAGAATGGAATTCCATTATTTTAGGATTAGCATACCATTCATCCATAACTTCTTGGGAATTATAATCAATTGCTGATTTAATATTAATAGCTTTTAGGTAGTGGGCATAAGACCAATTAGGGGCTAGAGATATAGCTTGATCGTAACATCCATCGGCTCGATCTAAATGCCCTTGATATTGCAAAACTAGACCCAACTGCAAGTGAAATACAGGATAATTAGGGTAGAGCGTAATAGCTTGATGATAATGTTCAAAGGCTTCTGCTAATCTACCCTCTTGCATTAAAAACTGCCCTCTATCGACATACGACTGCCTGGTTTGTATTGGATCGGATTCACGATCAATTAAACTATTAATGTTTTCATAGGATGTAAGAGATGTTTTTTTATCTTGAGCAGACCTATGAACTTGTTGAAAAGCATCTTGAATAATTTGGTTTCTAGACTCTGGTATATGGGCAAGTAATTGTTGGATGAAATAGTATAACTCAGTAAAGTTTCGGTCAATGCTTAATAGCTGACTCACTATTTTTTCTATAAGCTGATTTTCATTAATCCATCGATCCTGACTGATGAGATCATAAAGATGGTTCTCGTCGATGAAATGAGTAATAAATTCTACAGAAATATTGTCTAAGTAACAAGAAATATCAATCAATTTTAGGTAATTAATCCCATTTTCTGGACAAAGCTGACCCAAATGCTGCCGAATTAGCCAGGCTAAACCATATTGACCCGAATTATACTTTATTTGAGCCTCATGTTCTAAAATAAGGCTTAACTCTTCAGTCCATTTTTCAACTTCTTCTTCATTGCCATCAAGCATAGCAGATAGCCAACAAGTTTGAGCTTCTGATTCTTGACCTTGTAGGAGTAATAATAGGCCAAGATACCAATAATAAATCTTTTCATCGGGTTGATCGGATACGGCCTGTTCGTATAAACTAGCGGCTTTTTCGTAGTTCCCTGCTTCCCAGTAAGCTTTGGCTTGATTTTGCCAATCCCCATTTTGGATATCTAAGGTCATCTATTTTCCTCCTGAGTTTTGTCCTCTGATTTGTTCAGATCATCTGGATTGGTATTGATATTAGTTTGATCTTTATTTTGAGTAGAATTAGTTCGTTTTTGTAATTCATTTTCTAACTGAGCCATTAATTCTTGATAAGTATTGTCATCCGGGTATAAATCAACTAATTTTTGCAAGGGTATTCTGGCATTTTGAAGATCATTCATTTGTAATCGTACAACAAGCAAGCCTTCAAGGGCAATCCGATTTTCGGGTTCCCTTTGTAAAACGACTTCGTATCCCCTAGCTTGTTGAATCAGTGTTTGTTCAGGAGTCAATTCTGGACTTTCAGATTGAGAAGCAGGATTACTTTCTTCAGTATTAATGACACTGCTAAATACTCTTAGCATCCCCAAAGAAGTTCCTCCTAAGAAGGAAATGATTGACACAAAAATCAGGATTTTTTTAAATGTTTTCATTGATTTAGAATACCAATTTTTGGGTTGGAATAGTCATTGATTGTAATTTTGCTTGCCCGATAACACTCTTCTATAAAAATACCACTAATACTCTTCAAATACTCGACTCTACATATTGTGTCCACATTTGTTCATAGGCTTTTTCCATTTCACGGGCAAATTGCTTCCCATTCCATAAGGGTGCAGTTTTACGAGACTCTTTTAGCTTCCAAGATACTCTTTTGCGAAGTTCAGAATCTTTTCCTAAACGAATCCCCCATTCGACATACTCTTCATCTGTCCAAGCAATCCCTTCTGTAATACCTGCATTAATCATCATGGTATAGCTATTACGGGCAGCGAACTGTTGTCCCACTCGTGTTACCATAGGAATACCCATCCATAGAGTTTCTAAAGTTGTGGTAGCACCATTGTAAGGATAAGTATCTAATACAACGTCACAAATACTCATATTGGCACGATGCATAGACTCTGAGGGGGTAGGCATGACAAACTTGAGTCGCTCTTCAGAAAGTCCTTCTTCTTCAGCTAGTTCGACAAATAACCTCTGAATAGCGATTTGATCGCCGAATCCTTTAATTAAAAAATAGCTATGGGGTACTTCTTTGATGATTTTTAACTGTAACCTAGCCGTTTCTGGATGACGTTTATAGCCTCTTTGAGAACTGAAAAATAGAACCGCATCACTCGGAATATCTAGCATTTCACGTCGTAAAGTAGGGACACCTACTTCAAAGCCATCCACAGCAATATAGGTTTGTGGCAGTCGCCAAATTTTTTCACTGTAGTAGTCATCTGCATTGTCCGGTACTACATAGGGGTCGGCAATCATATAATCTACAGTGGGAATTCCTGGTGCATCCCATCCTAACCAACTCACTTGAATTGGGGCTGGTTTCATTGCCATGACTGCACAACTAAGATCCAAAGTCAAGCTATCCATATCGACAAGAATATCTACCTTATCCTTGCTAATTTGCTCAACCACATCAGCGTAGTGAATCCCCAATTTCCGAGTTTCTGTAAAATTTTGGATGTACCACTCTTGCAGTCTATCTTTACTCATCGCCCGGTAGTTCACAACATAGCCATAGATATCATAGTCTTCTCGATTATGGTGTCGAAATAACCACCGGGCAAGCCAGCCTACTGAATGGCTGGAGAAACAGTGAGACAAGTAACCTATTTTTAATCGCTTATTCTTATCCTGGGGATAGCTCCAGTTTTGTCGATACTGCTGAATTTGCTCATGAGCGTGTAGTTCAATTCCTGCTTGACAGAATTGGGCAACATGGTTGTGAATGCGTCGATTTCTTTCAGCATTATCCTCAAAATAGGGTACGAAATAGGTGCTACTGTACATCCGGATATGAACCGGTAATGGGTAATCAGATGCATTCTTTGGGTCAAGAGAGAGCAAAAGTTTAGCTTGCTGACTAAAGGCATTTACTGCTTCTTGCCAATATCCACCCGCACCCATGAATCCTGTGATTTGTAGAAAAAGCCCTCTGATTTTCTCAAGGTTATTTTTGGCTAACTGGCACATCTTTTTAGCAGATGCAACACATTCGTGATGGTCTGGTACCTTAGTGTAGAAACCAGCTAAATGTTCCCATACTTGTATATTTTCTGGATCAACCTGTAGTGCAATTTTACTGAGTTTAACGGCTAAATTGGGTTGGCGTAAGTTATAATTAATCTTTAAGCAAGATTCCATCACGATATTAATGAAGGCTTGTGGATCGTGAGATACGGCACAGGATATGCTAACTTCTGCTAGAGTGCATGTAAAAGGGTTGAGAGGCTGCTGATCTAGACAGAGTTGTAAAATCTGCAATAGAGCATAGAAGTCTGGCTTGGCTATCTGTGAAGTAGCTTCAAGAATTGGGATTATCCCTATCCGGTCAACTTCTTCTTGAGTTAATTGATCTAATTTTAGGTCTAATCCGATGAGTATTAGGAGATTCTTAAGGTTAGTAGGAGCAATTTCACGAATATGGTGACGAATCATCCAAGCCGTTGTCTGTTCGTTATTTTTTTCTTGTATGTCTGCTTCAGTTTGTAGAACACTCACTAAGTCAGCTATATATTGCTGGGTTTCTTCTTCAGCCCCTTCTCCAATTGCCAACATCCAAGCAACCTGGGCTTCGATTTCTTGTCCTTGTAGAAGTAGAGCTAATCCTAAGTACCAATGGGCTTGCTTCGATGTTGAATCGATTTCTATCTGATGCTGATAGAGTTCTAAAGCCTCGCTGTAGTGCTTTGACCTTAACAACTCTAGCCCTTGTTGTTGCCAATTTGGGGTTAATGGGGTCATGATCTTTTCATGGGATCTCTAAGTCTTGAAGTCTTAGAATGAGCAGGTTGTAGTAAAAGAGATAGGGTGAGATCAATTGATTACTCACCCTTGAAAACTATGCTGCTGGCTTCCTTTCGTAGTAGTTTGAGAACAGGAATACTTTACTAATAAACCGTGGATTAACCTTACAGCTCTGACCAATTATTGGGACATGCAGGAGCTGCTGTTGTCCCAAAGGTTAGGGGAATTGGCTGACTACCAGCATCGTTTGCTTCACACAGACTGGCTAGAGTGGTGGATTCACTCGTGTCTATCAGGTTTACTGCTGCAACTCCTCCAATATAAGATTTTAAGGTTGTTGGTTTGGCAGCCCCATAGTTAGTTACAGTGCTATTTTCGGTGATATTTGCTTGTGTAGTTGTGGTTGTACTGATTCCATAGATGTAGTTCTCGGTCTCTTCTTCAATACCCAAGCCCAGAGTTCCCAGGTCGAAGCTAAATCCACCTTTTTCCAGGTAGTAAGCTTGCTGCTGGCGGTTCATGGAACCCACATACTGCTTGGATTCGGATTGTTTGGCTTTGTTGGCTTGGTTGAGGAAGGAAGGCAGGGCGATCGCCGACAGGATACCGATAATGATGATAACAACCAGCAGCTCAATCAGGGTAAACCCTTCGTCTTCTTTCTTCGCGATCAGGTGTTGCAGGAACTTGGTTCTAAATTCAGTCTTCATGATGATCTACTTCTCCTTGGGGGTCGATAAACTAAGGCTTCTAACTCCATTGACTATAGCTTACCCACCTCATTCTGGTTTCATATCACCCCGATCAAAATTTTTTTTTGATTTGTCCGGATCAGCCCTAGGACTCTAGCAATACATAGCCCATCTCGTATAGGGGGATGAGTAGGTCTTTGACCTTTTCAGTCGCTTGGGAGGGGCCGATCGCCTCGCCAGTGACTGGATCGACGGGACAGAGCTTTTGCGATCGCTCCACCAGATCTCTAAAGGCACAAGGAGCGTCAATCAGAGGAAGTAAGATACTGATTACCCCACTATCGATCGCAGGGGTCGTCTTTGGGTCTATGGAAAGGTAGTGGTGTAAGGGTAGGGCGCTCATTTGGGTGATAGAGGCGATCGCCCCCTGCTTAAACTCCTCTGTCCTCAGTTGGGGGTGCAAGTGAACCCTTGCCTGATGCCACTGTTCCTCTGTCCAATCTTCAACCCTGAGCATCTGGTTATCCTCTTGAGGATGACCACACCAGAAATCCAATAGCCGTTGTTGGGAGTCAAACAACTCGTGAATATGGAGTTGTTCCTCCATAGATAACTCGGACAATTTGACCATTAACTCAATGGGGAGTTCGTCCCAATTCTTAAACAAACCGAGGAGATCCCACTGAGAGCCATTCACCATACCCACAAACTCCAATCCTGACTGTCTGATAAACTCAAATAAATCAGGAATTTCAAAACCTTTATCGCCCACAAAGAGGTGGTTCATCGCCAGGTACTCATTAGAATTTTCCTTGTCAGTTTTCCAAGCTAATTCTTTAAGAAACACTCCTGGCTTGATATTTTTCATTGTTTCTCGAACCAGATTATATTCAGTCTCTTGGGGCGCTGAATCCATTAATCCCAGCTTTTTCCATATTCGTTGCGCTCTAAAATAATGGCTCCGTTGAAGTTTGCTATGCAAATTAGCTCGAAGAATTCCGTCATGCTTCAAGACCGATTTCAATAGGCTTAGAGTTTTTTTAATATCTGAAAACAAATATAAAACTTCATCACAATTTATATAGTCAAACCAATAGTCTAGCGTTCCAACTTCTTCAATCGGCATAGCATAAAAATCGGTATCTGTAAACCCATGAAATTTTAGTCGTTCGCGAGCAATGCTTACGGATTTATCGGATATATCAACCCCCACAATTTTTGCCCCAGGATTAGCAGCAGCTAAAATCAAAGATTTATAGCCAGTTCCACATCCAGCATCTAAAATGACTTTACCGGCTGTATCAATCACCTTTTGGTCTCGCCGATAAAAGGCCGTCACCATATTATGAATATAGAGGGAAGAGGGATCGGCTTTGGGTGTTGCTTCTAAAGGGGCATTATAATAAGGTAGATCGTTAAATTGATCGCGAATTTTATCCAGTTCTTCCATTTGCTTATCCACCATTGCTTTAGTCTTTCCGTTTAATTTTAGCCTGTTTATTCCCCTCAACTCACATTTTTACACCTTTCATGCGCTATACTAAGCGTAGTCGTTATGAGTTTAGGTAAATATGAGCAACCCCACAGTCGAAAATCTAGTGATTATCGGTTCCGGGCCGGCCGGGTTTACGGCCGCCATTTATGCGGGTCGGGCGAACCTCAAACCCGTGGTGTTTGAAGGGTATCAGATGGGGGGAATTCCTGGGGGACAACTGATGACCACTACAGAAGTGGAGAATTTTCCCGGTTTTCCCGATGGTATCACCGGGCCGCAACTGATGGATAGGATGAAAGCGCAAGCCGTCAGATGGGGAGCAGAACTGTACACGGAAGATGTGGTTTCTGTTGACTTGAGTGAGCGGCCGTTTACGGTGAAATCTGACGAACGGGAGTTCAAAACCCATACTATTGTGATTGCCACCGGTGCGACGGCCAAACGGCTGAATCTTCCCCACGAACAGGACTTTTGGAGTAGTGGTATTTCTGCGTGCGCCATTTGCGATGGAGCAACACCCATTTTTAAGGGGGTGGAACTGGTGGTCATTGGGGGTGGAGATACGGCAGCAGAAGAAGCTGTGTATTTGACCAAATATGGCTCCCATGTCCATCTCCTGGTGCGACGGGGGGAAATGCGGGCTTCTAAAGCGATGCAAGACCGGGTACTGGCGCATCCAAAAATTACGGTTCATTGGCATACGGAAGCGGTGGATGTCTATGGAGAAGGGGCAAAATTTGGGGGTGTGAAGGTCAAGAATAACCAGACGGGAGAGGAGAACGATTTACCTGCGGGGGGGTTATTCTATGCCATTGGTCATACGCCCAATACCCAACTGTTCAAAGGGCAACTAGAGTTAGATGAGGTGGGCTATGTGGTCACCCAACATGGGGTACAAACCAGTGTAGAAGGGGTTTATGCGGTTGGTGATGTGCAAGACCATGAATTCCGCCAAGCGGTGACGGCGGCTGGAACGGGATGTATGGGAGCCATGTTAGCTGAACGGTGGTTATCGGCGAAAGGATTGGGTCAAGAATTTAAGCAGGAAGAAGGGGAAAAACCACCAGAAGCGGCTGCGAGTGCGACGACTCAAGCGGATACAGAAGAGACGTTTAAGCTGGAGGAAACCCGCCATAAGGGAGGGTATGCCCTACGGAAATTATTCCATGAAAGCGATCGCCCCATCCTGGTCATTTACACCTCTCCCACCTGCGGCCCCTGCCACACCCTCAAACCCATTCTCAGCAAGGTTGTTGATGAGTTTGACTCCAAAATCCACTATGTGCAAATTGACATTGAAGCCGATCCAGACATCGCTGAAAATGCCGGTATTAGCGGCACTCCCACCGTACACCTGTTCAAAGATAAGGAGTTACTGCAAGAACTCAAAGGGGTGAAACAAAAAAGCCAGTATCGCCAGGTGATTGAAACTCAGATCCCATCCACTTGAATACCCTAATTAAAAACCTAGGGAGCAAGATGCTCCCACTCCAGTCATATCAAACGATTGAGGGAGTGCGGGCAAGAGGCCCGCTAGTTATACCCATTGACCGGACTTGATATTTAATTTTTAATTTTTAATTCAATGTCCGTTTTGGTACTACAATGCAGCCAACCTTTAAACATTTATGGTTTCCTCACCTAGAACCATAAATTAGGATCTACACTCAATCACGTAAACTCAACATTCAAGTAAGGGTCACATCATGGGAGATAATGGGCGAACAACTGTGGGCATTGTTGGCGCTTCCGGTTATGGAGGCGTGCAACTGGTGCGGATGTTGTGCGAACATCCAAACGTCGATTTGGTTTATTTAGGAGGCGACAGCAGTGCGGGGAAGTCCTACGGCGATATTTACCCCCATCTAGCCCATCAGGTTAATCTGACTGTAGAAGCGGTTGATATCGATACGATCGCCTCTCGCTGTGAGGTTGTATTTTTAGGATTACCCAATGGGTTAGCCTGCAAGATGGCTCCCCAACTGCTTGAGAGAGGCTGTTTAGTTCTCGATCTTTCCGCCGACTATCGGCTAACGGATATGGAGGTCTATAAAGCTTGGTATGGCAGTGAAGACCGGGCTGACCATGAGGTATTATCGAAAGCGGTGTATGGATTACCGGAAATTTACCGCGATCGCATCCCCCATACTAAGCTGATTGCCTGTCCGGGATGTTATACCACTAGCAGTTTGCTGGCCATCAGCCCCCTGCTTAAACAAGGATTAATCGAACCCGATACCCTGATTGTAGATGCCAAGTCAGGCACATCCGGAGGGGGAAGACAAGGTAAAATTAATCTACTCTTAGCCGAAGCCGATAGTTCCTTCTCAGCCTATGGGGTGACTCGTCACCGACATACCCCCGAACTCGAACAAGTCTGTAGCGATTTAGCCGGCCATGAAGTTAAAGTTCAATTTACCCCCCATCTGATTCCCATGGTACGAGGGATTTTAGCCACCGTTTACGCGACTTTGCGCGACCCCGGCTTAGTTCGGGAAGACCTACGCACCATTTACAGTGTATTTTATCAAAATTCTCCTTGGGTGCGGGTTCTGCCGAATGGCACTTATCCGCAAACCAAGTGGGCTTGTGGTACAAACCTCTGTTATCTGGGTGTAGAAGTGGATGCGCGGACTAATCGGGTGATTGTGATGTCAGCGATCGATAACCTGATTAAGGGACAAGCAGGACAAGCTATTCAATGCCTAAACTTGCTCAAGGGTTGGGAAGAAACCTTGGGTTTGCCCAAACTGGCCTTTTATCCCTAACCAATTTGGAGTATGGGGGCCGGGGAACGGCCACCCCTGCCCCGTTAGCCTTAATCAATTTCAATTGATTGTGGCCCAGAAGAGCCATTTGTATCGCTTTCTGGGGTAGTGGTTTGTTGATCCAGCCAGGTTTTAATCGGATCTTCAGATAGGTTGAGTCGTAACACCCCAGAGCAGAATCCGCCAAAAAAGGCGACGGGTTGTTGGGTCAGTTCTTGAAAAATCGGCGCAAATTGATCAAACATGGTTCAAGAGCAATAGGCTGTATGGTGCTATTGGGATTGTAGCGTGTTGTTTACCAAAATTTACAAATACCTAACTCAAGCCATGACCCATTATCCACGCTAGGGGATGGCGCTATCCGTCATTTTTCTGATATGCTTTCCAAGGAATTAACCAAATCTATGATATAATTTCGGTCGAGAACAAATTCCTGCGATCGCTGAGTTTTGGATCTTCGGCGACTATTTTGCCATGCAGAAGAACTGCCGGATCGGGAATTGGAGTGATTTGAGGTTGTGCGAGCCATAATATTGTCCTGAAGTGTTTTGTTATAGGGGAATTTTAAACGAATTAGACTCTTTCGTTGAAAGACTCCCTACTTATTAGTTTGGCTTATTTTGGCAGTCAATGACCAAACTTGTAAAATAGATTTACGCAATGGACTCCAGGGATTCAGGGGAAAACCAGAGCAATGGTCATCTTTTGGTCATAATCTTGTTCTAGGGTACACTCTAGTTCAGCAAAAACCGATTGATAACTGTCTTATGTCTAACCTGAAATCTTCCAATTTTCTCCTCGCTTGTCTGTTGAGTGGTAAGGCCAGCTTGTTGTTAATGGCTCCAGTGCAAGCAGCTTCTACTGTTTCTTCTCCAGAAACAGCCCTGAATACTCCCGTCGCAGTAGAAGTGGTGAACCTGAAAGTCAACTCCACCGAGAAAACTGGTGAGGTCATTTTGATCGCCGATGCAGACTACGATCAAAATGTGGATCAAAATCAGGATGTAGACAACAATCGCAATTGGCGAGCATAGGTAGTCACGGAGGGGGGGACAGGATGAAGCAGAAATCTCCTGTTCCCCATTCCCCATCCCCCATTCCCCTTATGACTGTTTTATCCTCTCTACTCTATCCCTATTCCCTAGAGCAATTCTGGGCAGAAAACTGGACAAAGCAAGCGGTACTGATTCCCGGAAAGACTGGGGATAAATTCGACCCTTTATTCAGTTGGCAGGATCTCAACCATTTATTAAATTATCACCAGATTCCCTATCCCCATCTGCGCTTTGCCCAAGATGGTTCATCTTTACCCGCAGCTAAAGCGGAGAAATGGTTAGAGTTGCTTCAACAAGGTGCAACTTTGATTATCGATAGCGTCCATAGTCGGATGCCAGAATTAGAGCAATTGACGGCCCAAATTCGGCAAGAAACGGGGCATCGCAGCCAAATCAATCTCTACTGTTCGCCGCGCTCCGAACAGGGGTTTAATTGCCATTATGATAGCCATGAGGTGCTAATTTTACAAATTGCTGGGGAGAAAGAATGGTTTGTGTTTCCAGAAACGATCGCCGCTCCCGTCTCTAGTATGCGATCGGCCGATCGCCTCCCTCCGGATGTTCCCCCCTATCTGCAATGCACCCTGAAACCGGGAGATTTGTTATACATTCCTAGGGGTCATTGGCATTATGCCATCGCCTGCGGGAGTCCCTCTGAAGAGGACTTTTCCCCCTCCCTCCATTTAACGTTAGGGATTAGCTGTCAAACCGGATTAGATTGGATCGCTTGGCTACAAGAGGAACTACAGGAGTCTCCCCAATGGCGCGAAAACTTACCGATAATCCCTCCAGAGGACAAAAGCGCTGTTGAAACCCATTTACAGCAATTGCGCGATCGCCTAATCACCTGGTTACAAACTCCCGAAGCGATCGAGAAGTATCTTCATTATCTCGGATATTGCGATCGGCCCCCACTCCCCCTCTCCCTTCCCCATCAACTCGGTAGTCAAATTTTCCATCAAGGACTCGAAACCCGCTTCATCTCCTCCCCCTTACATCCAGTGCAAATTACCACCACCCCCGACCACCACACTCAAATCCTTATCGGCACAAAACAAGCCACAGTTAAAGGATTACCCACAGAGTTAGTCGCAAAACTCTTCCGTCCAGAAGGCTTTACCCTCCTGGATTTAGCCGAATGGTCGCCCGATCTCGATGTAGAAACCGCCGTCATTCCCCTACTCACTCAACTCGTCACCCAAGGACTCTTACAAGTAGATCCTTCCAGTGAAATAGAAGCCTAAAATTGTGCATTTAAGCCCAGTTAATCGGTTAAGAAGCGGTCATATCAAGTTCGCTTATTCATGTCCGCGAAGCGGAAATACCCTAATTAAAAATCCAGGGAGCAAGATGCTCCCACTCCAGTCATATCAAAGAATTCGAGGAGTGCGGGCATCTTGCCCGCTTCTTAACAAATTTTCATGTCCGCTTGCGGAAACCGGACTTGATATCAAGATCTATCTCCCCATCCCCCCATCACAGCCTAAAGCGCTGTTTCACCTGCTCCACTAACCACCGACCCAACCCCCGCAAAAATACGATTAACCCCGGCCGATGGGCTGAAGGAAAAAGGGCTAATTGTAACGCCTTATGCATCGCCCTCTGTTGCTCCGGAAAATAGAGGGCAAACCGTTGATAACAGTAATATAAATCGGGGGTATAACTTTGGTCTTGCTCCATCACTAACTCATATCCGGTTCTCACCATTCGCCGCATGATCCAACGGCATTGTTTTTTCACCTGAGCGGAAAATCGAGCATCCTGGGGGGACAATTGGGCTAAAATATTCAGGGTTTGGCCTAAATCTTTTTCCCAAGTATAAGCATAGTTGATGAGGGAAGATCCTGGCTCAAATTGGGGCAAGGTGAGGGGCAAATCTTCGCCCGCAATCTTGAGGCTTTGAATTTGGATAATGCTTGGCCAAATTGAGTAGTGCTGCTCAATATCTGCCTGAGTCAAGAGAATGAGTTCTACTTTTAGGCAAAATAGATATCGCTTTTGCAGTTGGCTGCAAATCTGACGCGCAAGGGAGCGGTCTGTATCCAAAATTTCCCCGGATAAAATGGCAAAACTATCGAGATCGGAGACTTGGGGAAGGGCTAAACCGCGAGGAACAGACCCGCGTAAATACAGAGCTTGTAAGCGAGTTGACCAAGGGGGTTGAACTCTCTGCCGCAGTTCTTCTACTAAGAGAGTCCAGGGGGGTAAAATTTTATCAATATGGCAATCGTTGATTAGATATCCAGCAGGGTCTTGAGCTAATAGTTTACCCCAAGGTCTGATTTGGGTCATTGTTCCTCCTGGATCAATGGGATAAAGGTAAGACGATTTGAAAGGTTGAACCTTGATTGAGGGTACTGAATACGGTGATGGTTCCGCCATGTAACTGTACAATTTGCTGGGTAATGGCTAATCCTAAACCAAAGCCTTTAACGGAGGGGCGATCGCCGGGTGCAGGGACGCGATAGAACCGTTCAAAGATATGGGGAATTTCGGCCTGTGGAATTCCCATTCCCGTATCTTTTACGGTCATGATGGCGCGATCATTTTGAGTTAATAAAGCCATTTCTATTGTACCACCAGGGGGGGTATACTGGCAAGCATTATGGAAGAGATTGGCGATCGCTTGCCCCAGTAAACCGCTCTCACCCTTCACCCTCACTTCTTTCTCAATCTGACGCTTTAAGTGTAAGGATTGGCACTCTGCCTCTGGAGCCAAATCAGCCCAGAGATTTTCCATTACTTCACTTAAATCAATCGGCTGTAAAGATTGCGCCCCTAAACCCCCTTCGTGGCGAGCTAAAAACAGCATTTGGGTGATTAAATTGCTCATGCTTTTAGCTAATTGAACTATTTTTTCAAATCTCAGCCGCAGACTCTCTACGACTTCCTCTAAGTCTTCTGATTCTTCGACATCTTCTAAAGTCATTAATCCCACTTGAGCCTGACTCAAAACGGCGGCTAAAGGAGTCCGCAATTCATGAGAAGCATTCGCTGTAAAGCGTTGCAATTGTTGATTGCTTTTGTGTAAATTTTTCTCTCGACTGGCGGATTCTTGTTCGAGTTGGTAAAACAAATGGATGGAAGCCAAAAATCCCATCCCTCCTAATCCCGCAGAAATGAGCAAAATTGTCCAAGTAATTTGTCGATATAAATTCTGATGTTGTTGCCGTTTTTTCAGCAATATCTCTTCCGCTTCTGCGAATTGATTAATTAACTCTCGCCCTCGATCCATGGTAGCTTTACCTTCGTCCAACCAATCATAAACAGAAGCAATAGAAACCCATTGATCGGCGGTTAAGTTCATCCGTTGCAGTTCACTTTTGAGGGTGACTTTTTCATAAAAAATGGCAAGATTTTGAGCTGTAATCTCTTCAATCTCTTGCAACCGTTGAGTTTGTTCCGGATTGTCAGAGACGAGGGACTCTAGTTTCTGTAGAGAATCTGGGATGATTTTGAGGGCATTTTCATAAGGTTCTAAGAACTCCGGTCTTAAGGTTAAGCCATAGCCCCGTACTCCGGTTTCAGCGTCAATTAAGGCATTGAGCAATTGTTTGGTTTCTAGGCGCACATTTTGGGTATGTTGTACCCATTTTTCATCTTCAACTAAACTGGCATTTAACCAAGCAAAGGCAGAGATGGCTGTAAATAGACAAGACACCGGAATCGCAATAATCAGAGTGCCTCGAATGCGAGTGGGCAGTTGATGCCAGGAAGGGAAAAATCGCCTAGGGTTGCTCATAACTCGATTGAATCTTGGCGGTTTGCGAGACGATAACCCATACCATAAACGGTTTCTATCCAGGGGTCTACCTGAAGTTTTTGTAATTGCTTTCGCAGCCGTTTAATGCGGGCAGCAACGGCATTACTTTCCGGTTCTGCGCCCCATTCCCAAAGGGCTTGTTCGAGCCGATCGCGGGTGAGGACTTGTCCGGGATTTCGCATAAAGATTTCTAACAGTTGAAAGTCCCGACTCGACAGTTTTAGGCTCTGTTCGCCTCGCGTTAAGTGTAGGGTATCGAGATTTAGGGACAAATCGCCCACGTTTAGGATATCACCCACCCAAAGGGGCGATCGCCGTCGCAGGGCGCGTACTCTGGCTAACAATTCGTCGAGATCGACAGGTTTGACCAAATAATCATCCGCTCCCGCATCTAAAGCTTCTACTTTATTGGCAGTGGTGTCTTTAGCCGTGAGCATTAAAATGGGGGCGCTTTTCCCAGACTGGCGATAAAAGTGGCAAAGAGCCACCCCGTCTTTTCCCGGTAACATCCAATCTAATATCAGTAAATCATACTCTTTTTCGCCGATTAACCACTCAGCATCCACCCCATCGTTCACCCCATCGACAATATGCCCGGCACGAGTTAAGGCAAAATGTAAGGGTTCGAGTTGTTCGGGATCGTCTTCAACTAACAGAATTCGCATCAGTTCAATGATGGCTACTTAGGCTTATAGCGCTTCGCGCTAGGGAATAGGGAATAGGGAATAGGGAATAGGCAATAGGCAATAGGGAATAGGCAATAGGCAATAGGCAATAGGCAATAGGCAATAGGGAATTAGGGAATTAGGGAATAGGGAATAGGGAATTAGGGAATAGGGAATAGGGAATTAGGGAATAGGGAATAGGGAATAGGGAATAGGGAATAGGGAGTTAGGGAATTAGGGAATAGGTAATAGGGAATAGGGAATAGGGAATAGGGAATAGGGAATAGGGAATTAGGGAATTAGGGAATTAGGGAATTAGGGAATTAGGGAATTGGGAATAGGGAATTAGGGAATTAGGGAATTAGGGAATAGGGAATTAGGGAATTAGGGAATTGGGAATTGGGAATTAGGGAATTAGGGAATAGGGTTGTGGTACATGGCTTTGAGCCTTTAAGACTGTACACCATCACAGCGCGAAGCGCTGTATCCGGTTCATCACGCCCCAAAGCACCATTGTGTGCCTACATGAGCTTCTACACAGCGATCGCCTAAATCATGCCATAAAACACTCATGGCCTTCATTCCTGTACAATGGTTTGCGCCAATGCGTTGCACCTGATAGCGCTTGAGAGTCTCTACGGTAGCGTGCAAGCGGCGATCGTCAGCCCGTAACAAATGCATTCCTCCCATCACTGCATAGATGCGATCGCTCTCGGTAATCTGGGCAATATAATTCAGGGTATTGATCGCCCCCGCATGGGCACAACCGAACAACACCACTAACCCCTCCGGACTATACAAATATAAGGCTTGATCGTCCCATAGGGGATCGACGCGACGATGTTGGGCATCTTGCCAAAACGATCCCCCCGTATCCTCTAGGGGATGGGTGCGGGGAATGGTTCCGGTTGCATAGACTCCCGGACAAATTTCTGTAGGGTTTTGAGTCCAGACGATGCGATCGCCATAATCGGCTAACAGTTTCTCAGAGTCAAGCAAGCCGATATGTCCTCTAGGGCTATATTTAGGGGCGATCGCCTGGGGATGGAGAAACAACACCGGGCCATCCTCTGGAGAAGCCTCTAAACTGGGCAACCCCCCCGTATGATCGTAATGGCCATGGCTGAGAACAATGGCATCGAGAGCCGATAAAGAAATCCCCAAGTTTTCGGCATTGTGCTGTAACACCAGTCCCTGTCCCGTATCAAACAGAATCTTATAGCCATCTGCTTCAATGAAAAACGAAATGCCATGCTCTCCGAGTAACCCTCGACCTCCGGCACGATTTTCCACCAAGACGGTTATTTTGAGTTGGTTGAGATTCATAAGTAATTAATAATTAGTCCTTCAAGGACAAGGGGCTAGGGGCCCCTTGTTCAGTCGCATGTTAATAGGGAAATGAGATAACCTAAACCCACCAAGGCATTTTCCCAGTCCGAGGATCGGTTTCTGTCCAAGGAGAAATCCGAATATAATCCCCCTCTATTTTCACATGGGTCAGACGCAAAGGTAGGGGAGCTGGCCCCCGTAACACTCGACCTTCAGCATCATAGAGAGAGCCATGACAGGGACACTGGAATTGATTCGCATTACCATTCCAAGGGAACGTACAACCTAAGTGGGTACAGTTATCAACAATGCCCCAAGGATGTAATTCACCCCGTTCTGTAACCGTCAGATACGTTGGCTCTCCACTCAAGCCAGCCACCAAAGCACGACTCTGGGGAGGAGCCGCTAAAATTTGGCTGGCAGGGATTAACTTTCCATGAATATCCTTGGCCAAAATTCCACCCTGCTCATCGGTTTCTGGACGGGGAAGGAAAAATTGACCCGCAGGATAAAGACCAGCAACTACCGTCGTCGCTACTGTCGCCCCTGTCAGAAAGTTGAGAAACTGTCTGCGGGACATTGAGGGATAAGCCTCTTCCATCTGATTTACCTCCTTAGATCGCAATCAAGACATTTTAATCGTAACATAGCTTTATAGTGATATCAAGATGAAATTGTTTATCTTGATACAGCGCCTGGTGCTGTTATGAGGGGCGTTACCTGTCTATTTACCGACAGGAAAGATAGCTAACTCTAGCTACCCTTGCCTATTTCTTATTTATATTGTATGACTATATAGTGATGCTTGTGTTCTGAAAAAACCCAGTTTTCAACAACTGGGCCAAGAATACTCCCTAAAAGCAGCCTGGAATGGGTTCTTCCTTGCCCTGTCTGCTTTTAAGGGAGCTTTCTTATACAGATAGCTTAACTATAGCGGTCTAAAAGAGCTTGCAGCCCACCACCATAGCCAGCACCTACCGCATTCATCCGCCATTCTCCATCTTTCCGATACAACTCGGTGATAATCATTGCCGTTTCAATGGAATAATCCTCATCTAAGTCATAGCGAATAGCTTCTTCCTTGGTCTTCACATTCACCAGACGCACATAAGCATTACTCACCTGGCCAAAATTTTGTTTGCGTTGTTCCGCCTCATAAATGGTCACAGTAAACACCATTTTCATCACCTCTGGGGCAATTTTCCGCAAGTCAAGGATAACGACTTCATCATCGCCTTCCCCCGCACCGGTGCGGTTATCCCCCATGTACTCGACTGCCCCATCTGGACTTTTTTTGTTATTGTAAAAGATCAGATGTTTTTCAGAAACTAATTTTTCATTTTCCCCTAAGAGAAAAACCGAGGCATCCAGGTCAAAATCAACCCCCGTATCTGTGGCTTTAATGTCCCATCCTAAACCCATAAAAGCCGCTTCAATTCCTGGAGATGCTTTTTCCAGAGAAACTTTTTGTCCTTTCGCTAGAGAAATGGCCATAATCATTTAAGTCAATTGACGACTTTATTCAGCATATCTTACGGATTTAGCTGTGGACAAAATTTGTTGATAAGATTTAACCTTCTGGTCAATTCCGGTAATATCTGTACCGACGACCACAGCCATTGCCCCTAAATCTAAGGCGTTCTGGGCCATCTCTGGGGAAGCAATGCCCCCTTCGCACACGATGGGGCAACTAAACTGTTGCACGAGTTGCTCTAGGAGGTCATACCCTGGGGGGGTGAGGTCTTGGGTTTGGGGGGTATATCCGTACAAGGTGGTGGCGAGTAAATCTGCTCCGGCCTGAAATGCAACGTTTGCCGACTCTAGGGTATCGACATCGGCAAACACGGGTTTATTAAGCTGCTGATGAATTTGTGTAATCAGGGTTTCTAGGGTTTCGCCTCCTGGCCGGGGGCGGTTGGTGGCATCGATCGCAATCCAATCTGCGCCCGCTTGGGCCAGTTCTAGGGCTTGGTCAAACTGGGGGGTAATGTAGATCTCAGAATCGGGGAATTGGCGCTTCCAGAGGCCAATAATGGGCGCATCGGTCTGTTGCCGGACGGCTTGGATATGGGTAGGGGTATCAATGCGAACGGCTGTTGCTCCTTGATTGAGGGCGGCTTTGGCCATGGCTGCAATGACCGAGGGGTGATGGAGAGGGGAGTCGGGAGGCGCTTGGCAAGAGACAATTAATCCTTGTAGCGATCGTCTATCGAGTGAGTTGATCATCATTGATTCTGTAACGGTTACTCATTTTTGGTTTTTAATCGATCTTACTTGGGCGAGAGGATGCGGCTCAGGGTTTGTAGGAGTTCTTCGAGTTGTAAGGGTTTACTCAGATAGACATCCGGTTGGGTGAGGGGATCTTGGGATAGCTCTTGTTGTTCAGAGCGATCGGCGATCGCCAACACTTTGATTGTATAAGTCGTGGTTGAATTTCGCAAAATAGTAATTAATTCTTGAACACTCATATCCGGCAACTGAGTTTCTGTAATAATCGCTAAAGGTCGCAACACTTCGATTTGCTGAGTGACTGTTGAGCCATTTAATAACCAAATGGCTTGATATCCGGCTGCGGTGAGCAAATCACAAATTTCCCACGCCATCTGTTCATCTTCTTGAATCAAAACTAAGCGTCCTAAAGGAATGGTTCCCGCCCAGGGATTTAGTGAACTCTGTCCCGAAGATTTCAAGGACACTTTACCTTGGGGTTGAGACGGTAAACTCACCGTAAATACCGATCCCACTCCCAAGGTTGAATCCACTTCAATTAAGCCTCCATGAAGCTCTACCAATTGACGAGTAAGGGCTAATCCTAACCCTAGACCGGGATATTCACGTTCATAAGTTGTTTCCAATTGCTGAAATTTCTCAAATAAGAAAGAAAATGAGTTTTGGTTAATACCAATACCTGTATCTTCAACCTTAAAAATCGTCCTCTCTTCTTCACGCCAAACCGTTACAATTACTTCCCCTCCTTCTCCTGTGAACTTGATCGCATTGTTAATTAAATTGAGCAAAATTTGTTGTACTCTGTATTGATCTCCAGAAAAAACATCTTCTTCTTCAGACAAAGAAACATTCACAATCAAATTAATTCCTTGATCTTGAGCTGTTTTTTGAAAAGAATTTTGACAATTACGAACCAATCCACTCAAAGAAAACTTACGAATATTGAGGATTGTTTTTCCCGCTTCTAACTGAGCAAGATCTAGTAAATTATTAATCAAATCTAGTAAATGACGGCCGCTATCTTGTATCTTCTGTAAATATTTTCTTTGTTTATCTACACTTAGCTTATGGGCAGGATCTTCAGGAGAAAAAGCTAACCTTAGTAGGGTTGCAGACATACCAATAATATAAGTTAAGGGGGTGCGTAACTCATGACTAATTGCAGCCAAAAATTCACTTTTTATACGATTCTGAATCTGACTTCTTAAAAGAGAAGATTGCAGATTATATTCCCCTGCTTCCACATCTTCATGCACAGATTTAGACTCTAAAGAACTCAAGTTAAGATCTGGTTCGTTCTGCGATCGATCGATGGCGATCGCCAAATAATCGGCTAATCGTTTAAGCGCATGTTTTTCCCATTCCAACCAACGTCGAGGATAGTGACATTGATGGGCAATCATCAATCCCCAAATTTGTTTGCGTACCAAAATCGGAACCACTAACTTAGCCCGAACATGATAATGACGCAATAGATCTAATAAACAGGGAGCATCCTGATAGCTAACTTCCACATCCGAAATGGTGGCTACCCAGCCTTGTTGATATTTTTCCCGGCCTTTACATCCATAGGCAAAACAAGACTTTTCCTCCGTTAAATGAAGTACGGGCGGAATCGAATTTCCTCCCTTAGCTTCATAGGTAATATAGCCCCAGCTTTTGGGTGAATTGATTGGGTTATAGTCTTGACCTTTAAATACATCAAATTGATAAATCAATAGGCGATCGACCTGCAAGAAACTTCGCCATTCTTCCACAGCCGTTGACAAAATTGTGGGTAAATCTACCCCTTGCTGCATTTGGGCAATAATTTGATAATATAACCTCTCTTGTCTGGCTGGATTCATAAAAGAACCCGTAAAACACTCTTGCGATCCTGTTTCCGACTGTTCAATTCGAGTTAAAATTTGCAGGATCAACTCCCCTTGTAAATAAGCCGAATTCACTTGAGGGGTACGAATTACTTTTTTTAAAGCTTGATGCACTAGGGCGGGATCGGATAATTCCTGTAGGAGTTGTTTAAGAAAAACTGTAATCGGTTGGACATCAAAGGTAAACTCGACCTGAAGATAGGGAACTTCATGAATAGAGGCGTGACCGAGAGGCGTACCAATTAACAACACCCTCAAGGCTGGAGACACTAAAACCAAAAACTGCGATCGCCCATAATTCCAAGAGGAATCGGTCTGATGTAAAATCCTCTCAGTGATACAGATCGCAGCCTCTCCCAAAGTATCGGCCTTACCCTGTAACAAGACATAAAGCTGCTTAAAGGTCTTGTAATCTAAAATTCGATGAGGTAGCATTACTATTGCTTAGTCAGAAGATCGCAGGATAGATGAAGATACGGCAGATCAAGGAGGAGAGCGGACACCACAGTTGATAAATCCTGCTTCCTGTCCCTTAGTCAGAGGGCTTGCCATTCTCCGATTTACATATCCTATGCTCTTTTTGATCTCCACCCCCCTGAAACGTTGGGAAAGTTTTAGGTTTTGACCGTTTATCTTAATATAGGTTTATACTCACAATGCATCGAATCGCCGCAACTCCGGGAGGATGGAACCCTCAAGATGAAGGGGTGGTTATCCTCGAACAAACTCCAGCCCCTATCGTTATTCTCACCGCAGCCGATACAGATATTCAAACCTTAGCGGCAACTCTCCCCCATCTTCCGCCCCAGTTTCCCGATATTCGGGTGGCGAATCTGTTGCACTTGGTGCAGCAACTGTCGATTGATGATTATGCCGAGCGGGTATTGCAGCACGCGCAGGTGATTGTGGTGCGTTTGTTGGGAGGACGGGCTTATTGGTCTTATGGCTTGGAAGTGGTAAAGGAGTTGGCTGAAAATCAGGGCATTGCTTTGGTGGTGATGCCTGGTGAAGATGCTCCAGATATGGAGTTGATGAGCCATTCGACGGTTTCTTTGCAGCAGGTTAACCGATTATGGCGCTATTGGAGCGAGGGGGGCGTGGAAAATATTCGCAATGGGTTGTTGTTTTTAGCGGGTTCTGTAAGGGTGGGTTCCGCTACGGGGCATCAAACACAAACTATTTCCCCTTCTCACCAAGATACAGCACTTTCCACTATTATGAGCCAGAAAGATCCCCCTAAATCCCCCTTAAAAAGGGGGACTGTTCCTGCCCCCCTTTTTAAGGGGGGTTGGGGGGATCAAAAGGCCGGGCATAGCAGCGAAAACTGCTCTATTGGTGAACCCGCCCCTACCATTGGGTGGGAAGGCGAAAATATTGCTGAACCGAAACCCATCCCAAAAGTGGGCGTATTACCGCAAAACCAAGCTTTAGGGCAAAATTGGCCAAAAGTGGGAATTCTCTTCTATCGTGCCCATTATTGCGCCGGAAATACGGCTCCAATTGAGTCCCTGTGTCAGGCTTTAGTGCAGCGCCAGTTAACACCGGTTCCTGTTTTTGTGTCGTCTTTGCGCGATAATGCTCCGCATCGCTTGGGCGATCGCCACTGCCAAGAAGAAATTCTACACCTGTTCCAACCTCCAGACAACCCACCCATCCAAGTTCTGCTCAATACCACCAGTTTCGCCATCCAATCCCTACAAAATACGGGTAGGGGCGAAAAATTTTTCGCCCCTACATTTTTCTCGACATTAGATGTCCCCACCCTACAAGTCATCCTCAGCAGCTCCACCGTCGAGCAATGGCAACAAGGCAACCGGGGACTCCTACCCAGAGATGTAGCCATGAATATCGCCCTACCGGAAGTAGACGGCAGAATTATCACTCGCGCCATTTCCTTCAAAGCCACCCAAACCTATAACGAGCAACTGCAAACCGATGTAGTGCAATATCAACCGGTTGCTGACCGAGTGAACTTTGTAGCTGACTTAGCCAAAAACTGGGTGAAACTGCGGCAAAAACCCGCAAAAGAGCGCAAAATTGCCCTGATTTTGGCCAATTATCCCACCCGTGACGGACGACTGGCGAATGGGGTGGGGTTGGATACTCCCGCCAGTTGCGTGCAGATTTTGGCGGCTTTGCAACAGGCAGGATATGAGTTAGAGGATATTCCGGAAACGGGGGATGATTTAATTACTCGCTTAACCGCAGGGGTGACGAATGACTGGGAAGGGAATGAGATACGGTTGAATCGTGGGGGAATGGGGGAATGGGGGAATGGGGAGATGGGGTTATCTCTGTCTCAAGATGATTATGAACAGGCGTTTGGGCAATTGCCGGTTGAGGTGCAACAGGGTATTAATAACCGATGGGGTGGTATTGGGGATGGTGGTGTAGGGGCGGGTTCATCAATATCTGGATGGCAAGACGATATGACTCGTGAACCCGCCCTCCCGGAACGTTGGGTTACACAACCCATGACTTCTTCTTCGTACCCAGATGTAAGGGCGGGTTCACAAACATCTGGGTGGGAAGACCAAAAATTGGGTGAACCCGCCCCTACGGGGTTTGCTATTGCCGGGTTAAATTTGGGGAATGTGTTTGTGGGTATCCAACCGTCGCGGGGATACGATCTAGACCCAAGCTTAAATTACCATGCGCCAGATTTAGAGCCTACGCCCCATTATCTGGCTTTTTATCAGTGGATTAAAGACATCTTTCAAGCGGATGCGGTGATTCATGTGGGCAAACATGGGAATTTGGAATGGTTACCCGGCAAGAGTTTAGCCCTGTCTGAGTGCTGTTATCCGGAGGTGGCGTTAGGGACAATGCCGCACTTGTACCCGTTTATTGTGAATGATCCGGGGGAAGGTTCGCAAGCGAAACGGCGATCGCAAGCCGTTATCCTCGATCATCTTACCCCACCCCTGACTCGCGCCGAACTCTACGGCCCCCTGCAACAACTCGAAACCCTCGTCGATGAATATTATGAAGCCGATAGTTTAGACCCTTCCAGACTACCCGCTATCCAATCTCGAATTACCGCGCTCATCCGTCAAGAACATCTCGACCAAGATTTAGGTTTAACTCCAGAAGACTTAACTGGGGTTACCTCGCAACTTTCCACCCGCATTGATGGCTATCTGTGCGAACTCAAAGAAGCCCAAATTCGCGATGGTCTACATATTTTCGGTCAATGTCCCCAAGGGCGACAACTGCGAGATCTAATCGTTGCCATCTCCCGCTCCCGTCCCCAGGGAATTACCCGTGCTTTAGCGGAGGATTTAGGTTTAGACTTTGACCCCCTCACCACTGACCCCACGACGCGGTTGGAGCCTCCGGTGGTGATTGAAAACAAAACCTATCACCAAGTGGGGGATGTCGTCGAGCAACTAGAAACATTAGCGGCAAATTATGTAGACCAATTATTGGTAGGGGCGGGTTTCGCTTCGCGACATGAAACACCAACCATCTTGTCTTCCCACCCAGATATGGGTGAACCCGCCCCTACAACGGAAAAGGAACTCACCTGGATTGCCGAAACCCTGTATCCTCAACTACAAGCCACCCGGCAAGAAATTACCAACCTCTTGCGCGGACTAGACGGGCGCTACATTGCCAGTGGGCCATCGGGCGCTCCCACGCGGGGACGGGCGGAAGTTCTGCCAACCGGTCGTAATTTTTACTCGGTTGATATTCGGGCAATTCCCACGGAAACGGCTTGGGGAATGGCGCGGAAGGCGGCGGAAGCGTTGATTGAGCGCTATACCCAGGAAAATGGGGAGTATCCGAAAACACTGGGGTTGTCGATGTGGGGGACTTCGGCTATGCGGACAGGAGGGGAAGATTTGGCAGAGGCTTTATGGTTGTTGGGAGTGCAACCGGTTTGGGATGGGCCGTCTCGTCGGGTGGTGGATTTTGAGGTGGTTCCGGTGTCAGTTTTGGGACGGCCGAGGGTGGATGTGACGTTGCGAATTTCGGGATTTTTCCGGGATGGGTTCCCGAATTTGATCGATTTGTTTAATCAGGTGGTGGAGAAGGTTGCAGCATTGGATGAACCGGAAGAGGAGAACCCATTAGCGGGGACGGTGCGCCGGGAAACCGAGAAATGGCGAGAGTTGGGGTTAAGTGAGGAGCAAGCAAGGGAGCGATCGCATTATCGCATGTTTGGATCGAAACCGGGCGCGTATGGGGCCGGGTTACAGGGCCTAATTGAGTCGCAAAATTGGCGCTCCGATGAGGATTTAGCCCGCGCTTATCTGAATTGGAGCAGTTACGCTTACACGGGGCAAGGGGACGGTCAAAGTGCGCCGGAAGTTTTTGCCCAACGGTTACAAGATTTACAGGTGGTTTTGCACAATCAAGATAACCGCGAACACGATCTATTAGATTCGGATGATTACTATCAGTTTCAAGGGGGATTAACGGCAGCAGTGCGGTCATTAAAGGGAGAAAATCCTACGGTTTATTTTGGCGATCATGCGGTGATGAATCATCCGAGAATTCGCACGCTACAAGAGGAAATTAACCGGGTATATCGATCGCGAGTCATCAACCCCAAATGGATCGCCGGTGTGATGCGACACGGGTATAAAGGAGCCTTTGAAATGGCGGCTACGGTAGATTATCTGTTTGCCTATGATGCCACCACTCATTGTGTGGCGGATCATATTTATGATGGCGTAAGCGAGGCGTATTTACTCGATCCGAAGGTACAGGAGTTTGTGGAAAAGCACAATCCTTGGGCGCTGCGAGATATGGCAGAACGCTTATTAGAGGCGCATCAGCGCGGTTTGTGGACAAGTGCGAGTGCGGAAAGGGTGGATGAGTTGAGGGCGATCGTCCATCAAGCGGAGGCGAATATTGAGTAGAAGGTGAGTAGAAGGGGCGATCGCTACTGGTTTAATCCCAATATCCCCACATTAAAGCCCCATATTGAAGAGTGGACAGGAACCAATTGAAACCATTTTTTTCAACCGGTGCAAACCGTCGTGGTTTCAAGTCCACTTCATGCTTCACTCCCACCAACCGATTCCCTTTTCCATATCGCTTAAATCGGCGAACAAACGCGGATAAACCTTGACCAAAATCATGATAAACCACTGAGGGTAAAGCATAGGATAATTGACCCACTTCAGAAAGTCGAAACCCCAAATCAATGTCCTCACCGGCGGCAATTTGAATCTGTCCATCAAATCCTCCAATTTCTGCTAGAGCAGGTTTCCAGATGAGAGTATTGGCAGTAATCAGATAATGGGGACGCAGATCCCCCAATTGATCCTGGACTGAAGGGGGAATCAGAATTTCTTGAGAGTTATAATAAGCAGAGAGTCGATCGTGGTGCAAGGGTTTAACATTACCGGCATAACCCACTGCACCATTGAGCATCGTTTGGTAACCAGTTAAAAAGCTGGCGGTGGGAATACAATCACTATCTGTGAATAAAATCCATTCTCCTTGAGCCTGTTGAATGCCTAAATTTCTGGCACTGGCTGGGCCGATCGCTGGACATTGAAAAAGTTTAATCGGTAAGCTAAAGTGACGAAACTCTTCTTTAATGACAAGGGGAATGGAAGAATTGTTATCAATAATCAGAATTTCACAAGGATAATTTTCTGGGGAATGGGAATCGAAAAAATAGAACAGAAAGCGATCGATTCCGGGTTGATTATCTTTGACGGGAATGACTACGGAAACGCGATCGCAGGCTAAAGTTAAGGGAGACTGAAGGTTAAGTTGGCGCTCAGGAATAAAGTGACTATAGATCAGTGAGGTCATGCTGTATGATTGGAGAATTAAATACCGATGATTAGCTGGTATTGCACCCGGTATACTGCCACGCAGCAAGATTTAGGAATAGACTTTGATTAAGGCATATTCCTAGAGATGATCTCTAAATTAAGTGGAGTGAATTCTAGATTGGTTTAGGTTAGCAAGGAATGAGACTGTAGGAGTCGTCTAAAAGTTTCTTCATCGATTTTGGGGGCATCTATGAAGGGCGATGAACCTGGTTCAACACTGCGGCTAATTCTTGATGATCGTTATCGGTCATACTGATTATTTTTATACCTATTTACTTTTCAGGGTGGGTAACTGGTAGATTTGGTAAGGGTTACAGCCTACGCGATCGCGTTAGCACTGTTAGGCGTAATGAGTTCGAGTCTCTCTCCAAGGATTATATCAAATCTTGCATTTTTACTAATATAGCTATATAGTGATATTAGAAATCAAAAATTTATTAGCTCGCCTCTGGTTAGGGCGAGATCAGTACACAAGCAAGCTTTGGAGAAAAAACGATGACAGACGTTGTGGTAATTGGTGCAGGTTTAGGTGGACTGCCAGCAGTACATGAATTACGCAGCTTACTACCCAAGAGCGATCGCGTCACCCTCATTAGCGATCACTCCCACTTTACCTTTATCCCTGGATTAATCCGAGTCGCCCTAGATATGGCTTCTCTGGAGTCCATTCAAATCGATCTCGAACCCCATCTCAAACGTTTAGGCATTGAATGGATTAACCACAAAGTCATCGATCTCAACCCCCATACCCAAACCATTACCGTAGAAGGCGGGCAAACCATTAATTATGATTATGTAGCGATCGCCACCGGAGCCTCCTTCGCCTTTGACGCAATCTCTGGCCTCGGCCCCCACGGAGGCTACACCCAATCCGTTTGTACCCCCGATCACGCCATCCATGCACGAGAAGCCTGGTTAAAATATTTAGAAAACCCCGGGCCCATGGTTGTCGGAGCCATGCCCGGAGCGGGCTGTTTTGGCCCCGCCTACGAATTCCTCCTCATGGCAGATTGGGAATTACGCCGTCGAGGATTACGCGATCAAGTCACCCTCACCTATGTCACCCCAGAACCCTACATCGGTCACCTCGGCGTAAATGATGTCAAAAACGCCCAAGAATACACCAGCGAATTGCTCGAAGAACGGGGCATCCAAACCATTACCAATGCCGAAATTACCCACATTAGCCCAGACACCGTTACCCTGAGAACCGGTGAACAACTCCCCTTCAGCTACTCCATGATATTACCCGCCTTCCGGGGAGCCACATTCCTGCAACAACTCCCAGACATTGCCAACGCCAAAGGCTTTATTCCCGTAACCCCCACCTATCGCCATCGGGACTTTCCCTCCGTCTATGCCCTAGGAGTAGCCGTTGCTCTCGACCAACCCGATCAAACCCCCATTCCCATCGGTTTACCCAAAAGTGGAGCCATGACCGAAGCCATGGCCGTAGCTGTAGCCCATAATATTGGTGTAGCCAGTGGAGCCATTTCCGCTCCCTTCCAGCGCCCTACCCTAGAATCCGTTTGTTTAGCCGAATATGGAGATACAGGCATTGTCTATGTCGCCATTCCAGTATTGCCCGATCCGAGTTTAGGAGAGCGCCAAAACTCCTATGCTCTTAAAGGCCATTGGGTCGTTTGGGCCAAGGAACTCCTGGAATATTACTTTATAGTGAAAATGAAATGGGGTTTAGGAGTGCCCTGGTTTGAACGCTTGGGACTGCGGATATTATTCCAAGTCAATATTGCCAAACCCTACATCGAACCCCAATTCATGACTAATGGGTAGAGTTATATCTAATCCTTAAAGGTTTGCTACCAATGAGCTGAATTTAATGGCTCATTGGTAACATTTTGTTTAGATTGGGCATCAGAGCGGGCATCCTTATATGCAATTCTTAGACAATTGTTCATTCAACTTGGCCTAGGTTAAAGTAGACATAAGGGAATTGTTTTGTAAGTAGCCTGGATATAACCATGACTTCACCCCTGATCAAAAAATATAAACTTGCCTTTGAAAAATATTGGTTAGCGATTCCCATTGGCCTGATGGTAGGGGCGCTTGGGGGTGGAGGATTTGCAGTGCTTCAACCCCCCCAAGGTCTTCCCAGTTATAAATTTCAATCGGTCTTGCAAATCACTACACCTCCAGTAACGATCTCCGAAACGGGAACCGCTATCCAGGCCCAAAGCCAAAAGCTCGAAGAGAACGCCGAAGAATTGCTCTTAACCGGTGAAGTCTTAGAAACGGTTGCCAATCATCCCAAAATTCAGATTAGCCCTAGGGAATTGCAGAAAGCGGCTTCAATTCGGGACAATAGCCGAACCCCTTCCCTACTCTATGTGTCGGTAACTTGGGATAATCGATCCCATGGCAGACAAATTACGGATGTGTTGGTGCAAGAGGTGATTCAACAAAGCCGTCGCCTCAATACGAGTCGCTTGCGCTCTATTATTCAAACTCTCAATGAGCGCTTACCCAAGGTGGTTGAAGAGCTGCGTAAAGCGGAAAATGAGCTAGAAATATTTATTCGGCAAACGGAATTTGCTGAAATTAAACGGACTCAGTTGCCAGGCGCAATTACGCAAAATGAACAGCAGCAGCGACAGTTGGAATTGCAAATTGAAACGGTGGGGACTCAGATGGGGAGTTTGCAACGACAGTTGGGCTTGAATCCGGATCAAGCTTATGCCTCAGCCGCCTTAAGTGCCGATCCAATTATTCAACGGTTGCGGGGTCAGTTATATGAGTTAGAGTCTCAGGAGTTGTTGCTCAGTCAAACCCTGCGGCCGGATAATCCGCAAATGGTGGAGTTAAGGCGACAATTGTCCTCAGCAGAGAATTTGTTAACGGCGCGAGCGGCTGAGGTGATCGGGGGCGATGGATTAGCGGCTCCTTTGAGAAGTGGCGAGCAAATTCGTAAGGATAGTAGCCTCGATCCGGCTCGGCAGGCGATCGCCCAAGAATTGGTAGGACTGAAAACCCAGAAAGAAACCTTAGAGAAAGAATTGGCAGTCGCCAAAACCATTGCCGCAGAATTGAAACAAGAATATGCTGGGTTGCCCAATACTCAAGCAGAACGGGCGAGATTAGAACAACAGGTGGTCTTGACCAAACAGTTTTATGACACCATTCAAGCTAAACTGATTGACGCTCAAACCGCCGAAGCGGAAACCGTAGGGAATTTAAACATTGCCCAACCTCCCCGACTGGCGGAAACGATTACTCCTCCAGCACCTTTACCGATTCTGCTGCTCCTACCGGCTGGAGCAGTTGGGGGCACAATTTTAGGCGCAGCAGCTATCTTTGGCTTGGGTATGGTCTTCGCTACCACTATGCAAACCGTGGAAGATATTCAAGCCTTTGTTACGGAGCGGGAAGTCGAAATTTTGGGAATTTTACCCTTTGTGGAAGAGTGGGATACTTCCGGAGCAGAAGTGCCGCTTATGCTCTCTCGCCATTCCCCCTATTTGGATAGTTATGAACGGTTCCGCTCTACATTGCGGCAAGTGGAAGAAAAACCGAAAGTGGTCTTGGTTACCAGTGGCGATCGCCAGGAAGGAAAAAGTGTCACCGCCTATAATTTGGCGATCGCCTCCGCCAGAGCCGGAAAACG
Organism: Roseofilum capinflatum BLCC-M114; assembly: GCF_030068505.1. NCBI lineage: Bacteria > Bacillati > Cyanobacteriota > Cyanophyceae > Desertifilales > Desertifilaceae > Roseofilum > Roseofilum capinflatum. The sequence goes on along the minus strand of NZ_JAQOSO010000003.1, from coordinate 9,758 downwards.
TACCCTCCTCGTCGAAGCAGACCTACGCAACTCCTCCAACGCCCACAACCTCAACGTTGTCCCCGATCCCGATACTCACTTAGAACCCCTGCGCTACTACAGCCAAATTAGCGACTGCATTCGCCTGGTTCCCAACATTGAAAACCTCTACATTGTCCCCAGTTTCGGCCCCTATCAATATGCAGCCGCCGTCGTCGAATCCGCAGAAATGCGCCTTCTGCTCGAAGATGCCCGTAAACGGTTTGATTTTGTCGTAGTTGACGCTTCTGCCCTCAATGTCTGTAACGATCCTCTGATTTTAGAGCGCTATACCGATGGCGTAATCCTCGTTACCCGTGCCGGCTATACCATCAGCGACCATCTAGCCGATAAAATTGACCTTCTAGAAGAATCCGAGGACTACAGCTTATTGGGCATTGTTATTAATGCAGAGGAAATGAACATCCAGCCCCTACCTCCACCAGCGATCGAAACCCCCGATCTCAATGGAGACCTTGAGTCTGAAGCTATCCTGAATGAGGGGAATGGCAGTCATGCCTTCCCAGGTAATGGTCATAATGGTCATAATGGTCATAATGGTCATAATGGCCATAATGGTAATGGCAAAGCTCCAACACCACGACCTGGAGAAAAAAGCACAAAACGATAACATCACCGAGCCGGATGAAGCGATTCTCTGGAGAAAGAATCAACAAGGGTTTAATATTTTATGAAGAGTTTTCAGATACAATAACTGGGCAAACCCTTACGCCTATGCGATCCCAGGAGCGCTCTTCACCTATCCCAAGCGTTGAACCCAATGACTCAGTTCAAAACTGCCTTTACCATCTTTTTAAGCCTCATTGTTGAAGCTTTTCCCTTTCTGTTGCTGGGAGTCTTGCTTTCTAGCGCCCTTCTCTTTTTGGTTGATGAGCGCAAACTCCTCAACTTGATTCCCAAACACCCCTTACTCGGAGCGTTGGCAGGAAGCGCCATTGGCTTTCTATTTCCGGTGTGTGAATGTGGCAATGTCCCCGTTGCTCGCCGGTTCTTGCTTCAGGGATTTCCCCCTTCTGTGGCAGTGGGCTTTTTGCTGGCTGCACCAACGATTAATCCGGTGGTGATTTGGTCAACTTGGACTGCATTTCGAGACCAACCGGAATTGGTTGTCTTTCGGGTTATCTTTTCCCTACTGATTGCCACAGGAATTGCTTGGATTTTTAGTTCACAAGCGGATTTGCGCCCCATGTTGCAACCAGGAATGGTGCGTTTAATGCCTGCTGCTGATTCTAGCGGTTCTAATTTTAATTCTGACTTTGATGAAGAGAAAGATGAATCCTTGTCCCTCTTGCAATCGGGAACCTATATTCTTGGCGAACAGGGGAAACGGGTACGCCTGGATGAGTCAAGTTGGGACGCAACCCAATTATCTCAGGATTTGGTTAAACAGCCTTGGTCTTATCGCGGACGCTTGTTTATGGACAATACGCTGCAAGAGTTACGGGAGTTGGGGGGAGTGTTAGTGATTGGCAGTGCGATCGCCGCTATCATTCAAGTAGGAATGCCCCGCGATCTCATCTTAGCGGTCGGTACAGGCCCTGTCAGCTCAATTGTTGCCATGATGATTTTAGGCGCAGTGGTCTCCATTTGTTCCACCGTTGATGCCTTTTTTGCCCTCTCCTTTGCTTCCACATTTACCAGCGCCTCATTACTGGCTTTCCTGGTCTTTGGGCCCATGATTGATATCAAAAGTGTGGGGCTGATGTTGTCCATGTTTAAACCCAGGCCTATCATCTATTTATTGGTTTTAGCCGCCCAGTTAACCTTTGTGTTGACGTTCTTATATCACATGGTGGATTAATTATCAAGGATGATGAATAAATTAAGTTTGCCTCAACGTTGGCTGCCCACATTAGATGTGGTTACCACGGGATTATGGGGATTTTTATTAATCAAATTATGGATCAGTGGAGAACTGAATTTACTGATTCATCCAGCCTACCATTGGCTGATCGTTATCGCTGGAATCTGTTTACTTGGACTCAGTGCAGTCAAGGGAGGGCAACTGTGGAAACATTACCAAAAACGTTTGGTTGACCGTCCTCGAAATTCGGGTGGTTTGAAGGAGCATGTTACCCTATTACCCCAGGGTTTCAGTTGCTATCTGTTGTTGTTTACAGCAATTGTTGGTCTAACGGTTAGACCCCAAGCGTTTACTTCTGAAACGGCTTTGAAACGAGGAGTGAATGATTTTATCCCAACTACGGAAATTACACCCCAGTCATTTACAACTGTGACAAGACCAGAGGATAAATCTTTGGTGGAATGGGTGAGGACTTTGAATGTGTATCCCGAACCGGATGCCTATACGGGGCAAAAGGTACAGGTAAGCGGGTTTGTCATTCATCCTCCAGATTTTCCCCCCGAATATAGTTTGGTTGCTCGGTTTATTATTACCTGTTGCGCGGCAGATGCTTATCCGATTGGTTTACCGCTTAAGTTTCCGGAATCTGGCGAAACCTATGCCCAAGATAGTTGGATTGAAGTAAAAGGGGAAATGGCGACAGAAGTTTTAAATGAGGAGCGCAGGTTAGTGATTGTTGCCCAAGAAGTTCAGCCGATTCCTGAACCTAGAAATCCTTATAACTATTAACGATTATCCATGAGGAAAAGAATGAATATTCCCAATTATTTAATCAATTTTTACACCGCAAAGATCGAACCCAAGGTGAAAGATTGGCAACCCCTAGATCGCGTAGTAATTGGGATAATCATTATACTGTTTTTCATCATGTTGATCTTGGTGATGACTGGCAGAAATGCTGCACCTAGGGTCAGGGCATTTACTTGGCAAGATCAAACGATTACGGCTCAAGATAAGGCGTTTATTCTGCAATTTAGTCATCCCATGGATCGGGCAAGTGTAGAAAATAATCTCAAAATAGAACCGTCGTTATCGGGTAAAACCAGTTGGGCAGGGCGGCGCATGGCCTATACCTTAAATAAGCCTGCACCCTATGGAACACAATTTAAGTTACAAATTGAAGGGGCTAAAGATCAATATTCTGATGCTCAAAAGGGTACGACGATTAAACCCTTTGTCGGCGAGTTTAGAACCCGCGATCGCGTGTTTGTCTATATTGGCAATGAAGGAGAAGAGACTGGGCGCTTAATTCTGTATAACATGACCCAAAATCATTTAGAGATGCTCAGTCCTGCGAATCTGGTGGTCATGGACTTTGAGCCATATCCCGATCGCGATCTTATCCTCTTTTCCGCCAGAGACACCCTAGAAGAGAACGACGAAATCATCGAGCAAAAACTCTATACCGTCACCACCGGCTTAAAACCTGGGCAAAATCCCAGTATTGTGGATGCAGTTTTAGACAACGAAACCTATCAAAACCTGGCCTTCGATCTGTCTCCGGATGGCAAAACCATCGTCGTACAACGGGTCAATCGTGAAGATCCAAGCGACTTCGGACTCTGGCTGATTCCGGAAAAAGGAGACCCCTATCCCATGGAAAACCAACCCGGAGGAGAGTTTTTAATTACTCCTGATTCCCAGGCTTTAGCCCTCTTACAAGGAGAAGGGGTAGCCTTGCTTCCCCTCTATCCGGATGACTCCGAACCGACGAACCAACCCCTAGACTTTCTGCCCAAATTTGGGCAAGTTCTCAGTTTTGCCCCCGATGGTTCAGCCGCCACGATGATCAAATTTAACACGGATTTCACGCGATCGCTCTATCTCGTCACCAACCAAGGAACCGAAAAAGAACTACTCAAAACCAACGGATCGATTCGAGAGTGCGAATTTGACCCCACCCAAACCACCCTCTACTGTCTCCTCTCCAAACTCTTACCCGGAGAACTCTACCAAGAACTACCCTATATTACCGCCATTAACCTCGAAACCACAGAGCAAATCCCCTTAGTCGGTTTGCCCAATCAACGGGAAATCCACATGAATTTATCCCCAGATGGGGTTGCCCTTCTGTTCGATCATAATCAAGTCGATGCTCCCGAAGAACCCTCCAATCCCCCCGCAGACGAACCACAGAGCAAAAACAGTAATCTTTGGATACTACCGATTATCGATGCCCAAAAACTGATGGAAGACCCCCAAATTAAGCCTGAAGTTCTGCCCTTAAAAGGATTCCATCCCCAATGGTTGCCTTAAGAGTCTGCTCTAATTGTGTTCTAGCTTCCTCCTTTGATAAACCCGTTGACAGTACACTAGGGGAGATTGGAGTAAAAGCTCCGGTCAAGGAAAACCCGATTTTACTCCAGTTCAGGGAACCCATCACCAGTTTTCATGGAAACACAAGAGCTACTCAATCGCTATCGACAAGGAGAACGGGATTTTGCCCATGTAGACCTCAGTGGCGCTCACCTCAGTGGCGCAAATTTACGTCAAATTGATTTGACTGGGGCTGATTTAACCGGAGCCAATTTAACGTGGGTATCCCTTAATGAAGCCAATCTTACAGGAGCCTGTTTTCGACATGCAGATTTAAGTAATGGGGTTCTAACCAGTAGTCAATTAAAGGGTTGTAATTTCAGTGGAGCAAATTTAACGAAGGCAGATTTACGCTTATCTCGAATCCAGGAAGCAGAACTTAATTGGGCAACCCTCACAGAAGCGGATTTGACCAGTGCCGATTTACAAAATTCGACGTTAGATCAAATTAATTTGGAACGGGCAAAGCTAACGAGTGTCAATTTAAGCCAAACCGAGTTAATGGAAGCGAATCTGCGCCAGGCGAATTTAACGGGGGCGAATTTAACGGGAGCGAATTTACGGGAGAGTCATTTAGAGGAGGCCAATTTACGCAATGCGATTTTGGTCGAGGTGAATTTAACCGAGGCCAATTTACTTAACTGTTGTTTGCGATCGGCCAATTTAAGTCGAGCTGATTTACATCGAGTGATTCTTACAGGGGCAGATTTAAGTGATGCCATGTTAGATTATGCTGATTTGAGTCGGGCGGATTTGGCCGGAGCATATTTACTGAAAACAAGTTTTAAGAATTCTCATTTATTGCGGACGAATTTAGAAGATGTTTATCTGTTGCAAGGAAATTTAAGTCATGCCAATTTACGGGGGTCGAATCTCAGACGGGCAGATTTAAGTGGATCGTATTTGAGTGATGCCAATTTGGGAGAAACGGATCTGACCGATGCTCTGTTATTGGAAACTCGCCTGATTCGGACAATTTTAGATGGTTGTAATTTAACGGGTGCGTGTATCCAAAATTGGAAAATTGAGGGAGTTGATTTATCTAAGGTAATCTGTCGCTATTTGTGGAGACAATATAATTTTACGACGAAAAGTCCTACCAGTCGCTATCCAGTAAATCGAGATTTTGAGGCGGGAGAACTGGGGCAAGAGTATCAAGAAAGTAGTACGACGATTGAGGTTTTGTTTAATGAGCCGCCCAATTGGGAAGTTTTGATTTTGACCTTGGCAGAATTGCAACAGGAAAATTTAGAGCTGCATTTAACGATTGAATCCTATGTGCCGATGGATCATCAGTATTTGTTAAGGTTATTAGCGAATCATGTGGTGAATGCCAAAATACTTTCTGAACAGATTTTAAATTTGTATCCGGAAGTTAAGGAACGGTTTACACTGTGTCGCCAGCAATTATTGAGTCTTTTGAAACATCCCACTTTACCGGAATCTCGACCAGTGGTGAATCCGAGTCCCCCACCTCCTCCCCCTCCAAAGCCGATGCTCGATCGCCAACAACAACTCTATCAGGAGACCTCGAAGCAGATTAAGTCGATTCTGTTTTCCCAACTGCCGGAGCAGTTTGTAGCCAATATTGAACGGTTGTTAAATTATTTGAAAGAGGAAGGTATTGCTCTAGAGCAGCTCCAGAAAAAGGTGATTGTATCTGCCATTGTCCAGAGAGCGCAACAGGATGAGGCGTTTCGCAATAGCTTGATTCAGTGGGAAAAGAAGGCTTCCCCAGAAATGCGGGTTTCCATGATGGGGAAGTCGGTGCGGGTGGCGATCGCCATTTTATGGAAAAAGCAGAAGCAGGAAAACTCATCCGAGTAACCAGAAATTCAGGAAACCCTTGATAATTAATAATCAATCACTGATAATTATCTTAATGGGCCAAAGCGCCTAAGCAAGGGACGCAAACTTAGCCAACTCAAGGGGGGATTTAGCCATGGCAGCCAGTGAGGACTTCAAAATCGCACTCAAAGCAGGCAGAATCAAAGATGCTCTACAAATCGCTCTGAGTGAAGCGGTTGAACTCGATATTAAAACCTGGGTTGCCGACGGCGTTCGCTATGAACGTGCTGCTAATCCGGAACCTCAAGCCCCAAACCCTTCATCTGAGGCTATTTCTGGTTATCGGATGCGAACTCGTATCAACATCATTGAAGGGAAAATTGATACTGAAGTAGGGAGTAACTTTGTGGGGAATGGCCCCTATACTGAGCTAAAAGACTTTCATCTGAGTCAAATTGACGAAAGCCGCGATATCCTGGAACAGAACTTAGATAACCTAGAGCAGCTCTTTGCTATCTTGGCCGCAAGCATGAAGAAAATTTCTTCGGCACAAGCGGCTCAACTCTCTAGCTCTAAACCCTCCAACCTACTCAAGGGTAAATAGATGGGTTTTTGAGAACTGTATCAAACTTGTGCAAATTCAGATAGCATAGACAGGTGTTTAGGTTTGCTCAAATGGGGTCGAGTATCGGCTTCCGGCATCGATTAACGAGGAACTATCATCATGGCAGCCACTGACGACTTTCGGGAAGCGATCAAAGCAGGAGAACTCCTCGACGCTTTGAAAACCGCCTTAAGTGAATCAATAGAACTGGAAATCACGACTTGGATCTCCTTAGCCGATCCCTATAACGTCAACCCAGATGAGCAACCGGAAGCCCAACCTGGTTATCGGATGCATAGCCGGATTAATATCGTTGATGGCGAAATCGATACCGAAGTGGGGAGTCACTTTGTTGGGAATGGGCCCTTTACTGAACTGCGAGAGTTCCACATTAATCAGATTCGCTCGAGTCGCCAAATCATTAAACGCAATCTTAATAGTATTCAAAAACTGTTTGGATTATGGGCAGAGATGCAGCAAACCGAGTTTGAGACGGTGGTGACTCATCTCGAAACAGTCGCGGGTCAAAAGAATGAGAATGAGCCTTCTTCAGAGGAAGACTCAGAAACAGTGGATTGGGAGGTGGAAGTGCCTCCCGTGCCGGATACGGGCGAGGAAATGGGCGATCGCCCCCCAGAAGCCTCCCAACCCTCCTCAGAAGACTCCGAAGATGACTTTTTTGACTCTTTTGATACTCAACCGGTTGACACTGAACCTCAACCCCCCTCAGATCCCCTCGATGACATTTTTGGGGAAACTGAACCCCAATCCCCCTCAGAGAGCCAAAAACAAACGGATCTCAGCCTAGAAACCATTGCAGCAGCAGCCGGATTTACCGCCGCCGCCGTTGCGGTGACCTCAGCCGCAGAAGCGTCTGAACCCGAAGAACAACTAGACGATCGCTCGGAAGATAAGCTGAGTACAGAACCCTCCAATGAAGAAACCCAAGATCTAGAGATTGAATCAGAAGAACCTCTAGATGATGAAGAAGAAGAGATCATGAGTGCCTTTGATGCGACTTACTCAGATGCTGCTCTATCGGATCTAGAGGGAAGTTCAGAGGCGATCGCTGTTGAGGCGATCGAAGACCCCCCCTTAATCCCCATTGAAGACTCTCCAGAAATCCCCGAACTCAACACAGACCTAGAATCTTCAAACCTAGAAACTGAAACCGATTCCCCCTTACCCAGTGTCGATTCCAGCTTAGATCCAGAAGATGATGAGATCATGGCTGCATTTGATACTGGTGATTCCGAAGTTGGCTCGGAACAATTAAGTGTAGAACCTGACCTAACCCCTTCAGAATTAGGAACCTTACCCGTCATCGATGCAGTCCCATCAGAAACCGAAAGCACTGATTCATCTTTATCTGAAATAACTGACACTAACGATCAAGATTTCTTAGAAAGCTTCGATACAGAAGAAGAAACAACTGATTCCTCCATAGATTCCCTACCCACCGATACCCAAGAGTCATCGGCTGAAACTTCTCAAAAATCTGAAGAAAGCTTACCCGATCTAGAGTCTTCAGACGAAGATGATATTATGGCAGAGTTTGATGCTCAATATGGCTCTACCACCCCAGAAACAGCCACAGAATCTTCTGCTGATACCCTGTCTCAAGAATCTTTAGAAGAACCCTCGATAGAGACAGAAGGAACTTCAGAAACACCAGAATTCAACGAAGCTTTGCAAGAAGAATTCTTTACAAGCGAAGAAGATATATTTTCTGAACCTCAATCCACTTCAGAAACTTCCGTATTTGAAGAATCGGTAGAAGAGGAATTGGTAGTAACGGAAGAAGATCCGTTTGCAGGTGAAGAAACTTCAGAAGAAAAATTAATCGTCACAGAAGAAGATCCGTTTGCAGGTGAAGAAACGTCAGAAACGGAAGGATTGTGGGAGGAAGAAGAATCAGCAGAAACGCCGGTGTTTGAAGAATCCTTAGATGAGGAGTTAGTGGCAACGGAAGAAGATCCGTTTGCGGATGAAGAAACGTCAGAAACGGAAGAATTGTGGGAAGAGGAAGAATCAGCAGAAATGCCGGTATTTGAAGAATCGGTAGAAGAGGAATTAGTAGTAACGGAAGAAGATCCGTTTGCAGGTGAAGAAACTTCAGAAGAGGAATTAATCGTCACGGAAGAAGATCCTTTTGCAGGTGAGGAATCTTTAGAAGAAGAATTAATCGTCACGGAAGAAGATCCTTTTGCAGGTGAAGAATCGGCAGAAACGGAAGGATTATGGGAAGAGGAAGAATCAACAGAAATGCCGATATTTGAAGAATCGGTAGAAGAAGAATTAATTGTAACGGAAGAAGAACCATTTGCAGGTGAAGAATCGGCAGAAACGGAAGAATTGTGGGAAGAGGAAGAATCAGCAGAAATGCCGGTATTTGAAGAAACTTCAGAAGAAGAATTAATCGTCACGGAAAAAGATCCTTTTGCCAGTGAAGAAACTTCAGAAGAAGAATTAATTGTAACGGAAGAAGAACCATTTGCAGGTGAAGAAACTTCAGAAACGGAAGGATTATGGGAAGAGGAAGAATCAGCAGAAATGCCGGTATTTGAAGAAACGGTAGAAGAAGAATTAATTGTAACGGAAGAAGATCCATTTGCAGGTGAAGAATCGGCAGAAACGGAAGGATTGTGGGAAGAGGAAGAATCAGCAGAAATGCCGGTATTTGAAGAAACGGTAGAAGAAGAATTAATTGTAACGGAAGAAGATCCATTTGCAGGTGAAGAATCGGCAGAAACGGAAGGATTGTGGGAAGAGGAAGAATCAGCAGAAATGCCGGTATTTGAAGAATCGGTAGAAGAGGAATTAGTGGTAATGGAAGAAGACCCGTTTGCAAGTGAAGAAACTTCAGAAGAGGAATTAGTGGCAACGGAAGAAGACCCATTTGCGAGTGAAGAAACTTCAGAAATGGAAGGATTGTGGGAGGAAGAAGAATCAGCAGAAACACCGGTGTTTGAAGAATCCTTAGATGAGGAGTTGGTGGAAACCGAAGAAGATCCGTTTGCGGGTGAAGAAACGTCAGAAATGGAAGGATTGTGGGAGGAAGAAGAATCAGCAGAAACACCGGTGTTTGAAGAATCCTTAGATGAGGAGTTGGTGGAAACCGAAGAAGATCCGTTTGCGGGTGAAGAA